>NZ_JAYSCO010000001.1:183905-238126 GCF_041914865.1 Pseudoduganella sp.
TTCTGAAGAAATGTCCACTTTTCTTCCTGACCCCGAAGTGGACAGAAAAAGATAATCGGCAATGACGACCTCTCTTTTGCAATTGAACGCTTGTGATGCGGCTGCCTTTGTTGAGCACTTGGGCGGGATTTATGAGCATTCGCCTTGGATTCCGGAACGGGCGGCGGGGCGGCGGCCTTTCGCTTCGCTGGCGGCACTGAAACAGGCGTTGCAGGCGGTCGTCAACAATGCCAGTGAGGCGGAGCAGCTGGGCCTGATCCGGGCGCATCCGGAGCTGGCGGGCAAGGCGGCCATTGCGGGGCAGTTGACGGCGGAATCGACCAGCGAGCAGGCCAAGTCCGGCTTGAACCTATGCAGCGCTGAGGAGTTCGCGCGGCTGCATCAGCTGAATGCGGATTACAACGCGAAGTTCGGCTTCCCTTTCATCCTGGCGGTGAAAGGGCCGACCGGGCAGGGACTGACGCGCGAAGCGGTCATCGCGACCTTTGCGCGCCGCCTGAAGAACCAGCGTGCCGATGAAATGGCGGAGTGCCTGCGCCAGATCCACCGCATCGCCGAAATCCGCCTGAACGACCTGTTGGGCGTGACGCTGGAGTTCGGGCCGCAGATCATGCAGTGGTCGGAAGAGCTGGCGCAGTGGAGCGACGAGCCGGGCGCCCTTACCTGCGCCTACATGACCGAGGCGCACCGCGCCACCGCTGCCCAGTTGGCAAGCTGGATGCGCGAGGCTGGCATGCAGGTCGCGACCGATGCGGTGGGCAACGTGGTTGGCCGTTACCTGTCCGATGCGCCGGACGCGAAAACCATTATCACCGGTTCGCATTACGATACGGTGCGCAACGGCGGCAAGTATGATGGCCGGCTCGGCATCCTGCTGCCGATCGCTGTCGTGCGCCGCCTGCGCGAGCAGGGCGAGAAGCTGCCTTTCCACCTGGAGGTGATCGGCTTTGCGGAGGAGGAAGGCGTGCGCTTCCGCAGCACCTTCCTGGGCAGTAATGCCGTCGCCGGCAATTTCGATATGGCGCTGCTGGATGCGCTCGACGCGGACGGTACCAGCATGCGTGCGGCGCTGGCGGCGGCGGGCCACGATCCGGCCGCCATCCCCGGCATTGCGCGCCGCCGCGAGGACATTGCGGCCTACGTTGAAGTCCACATCGAGCAGGGCCCGGTGCTGCTGGAGCATGGCTTGCCGGTCGGCGTCGTGACCGCCATCGCCGGCAGTTCGCGCTTCCTGGTCGAGCTGCAGGGCGTGGCCAGCCATGCCGGCACTACGCCTATGCACATGCGCAAGGATGCGGCGGCGGCGGCGGCGGAAATCGTTCTGCTGGTCGAGCGGCGCTGCGCCCAGGGTGCGGCTTTGGTCGGCACCGTGGGGCAGTTGCAGGTACCGGGCGGCTCGGTCAATGTGATCCCGGGTGCATGCAAGCTTTCGCTCGACATCCGCGCTGCCGACGATGCCGTGCGCGAGGCGGCCGTGCGCGATGTGCTGGACGGCCTGGCGGCAATCTGCGCGCGCCGCGCCATTGAGTACAAGGTGGAGAAAATCGTGGAGGCAAAGGCTGCGCCGTGCGCGCCCTGGCTGATGCAGCTCTTGGGTGAGGCGGTGCAGCGCGCCGGCCTGCCGCGCTTCGACCTGCTGTCCGGCGCGGGGCACGATGCGATGGCGATTGCCGCCTTGACCGATGTGGCGATGCTGTTCACGCGCTGCGGCAACGGCGGCATCAGCCACAATCCGCTGGAGACGATGACAGCCGATGATGCGGAAGTCGCGGCGCAGGTGCTGCGCGACTTCCTGCGCCATTTCCCTACTTCCGGCGCGCCAGCTCCCTGATATCGGCCGAGTCGATTTCGACCTCGCCGCCGTCCTTCGCTGCGGCGATGATCTTTTCGGCGATCATCTCGTTGGCTGGGGCCAGGATGCTGAAGTGCGTCTTGCCTGCCACCTCGCGGAAGTGGATCGCCGAGTTCATGTTCTGGCTGCGCATGGCATGCAGGTCTTCCACATTGCCGCCGACCGCGCCCTCCAGCACGTACATCTCGCTGCGCACCGCATTCAGCCACAGGATCGGCGCGCGGCGCTTGATTTCCTCCTTGTCCTTCAGGTCGTAATAGTTGTAGTTCGTGCCGTAGTAGCTGGCCGACGCCACCGGGCCGAATGCGAAGATGCCGCGGAATTTGCTGGTGCTGGCAGCCACCAGCATTGCGAGCGTGCCGCCGGTGCTATGCCCGCCCAGGTAAATGCGCTTCGGGTCGACGTATGGCAGGCTGGCCAGGTAGTCGGCCGCTGCGATCACGTCATCCACTTCGCCATAGAAGCTTTCGCGCTGGCCCGGGTTGTCGTTCCCGCCGCGCAGGCTTGGCAGCATCAGCACCAGGCCGGGCCTGCGGTAGGCGGCTGCGCTCTGGTCGTTCTCGCGCGGTTGCGGCTTCCACATCTCGTCCAGCGAGTTGCTGTCGCCGCCTGTGATCCAGATGATGGCGGGGTACTTGCCGTCGCCTTCCGGCTTGGGGGTGACATAGGCCGACAGGGCGCCAACCGGGGACTTGTACTGCACGCGCTCGAATACGCCGGCTGGCGGCGCCGGGATGGCGGGATACTTCTGGCCATGGCGGATGATCTTGGTGGTAAAGCCTTGGCGCGCCTGCACCAGGGCCGATTCCTGCGCTGGCTGGGCATTCGCATGGGAAGCCAGTTGCAGCAGGCACGCCAGCGGCAAGGCGAGGATGAGTTGCTTAAATTTCATGAAAAATGCGGATTCTAACCCGCATCTTCCAGCGGCTGCTACACAGTACGCAATTGTGCGAGGATCTCCTCATTGTGCTGGCCGACCTCTGGAATCGCGTTCGGCGCGGCGGGCGCCGGTGTGCCGCTGAAACGGGGCGCGGCATTGGCCTGCAGCACGCCTTCGGTGGAGTAGGTGCCGCGCGCCTGCAAATGCGGGTGGCGCGCTGCTTCGGACGGCGCCAGCACCGGGGCAAAGCAGGCGTCGCTGCCTTCCAGCAGTGCGCACCATTCGTCGCGCGTGCGCATGGCGAACAGTTCGGCGAAGGCCCCGCGCTGCAGCGGCCACTGGCCCGCCGCGTGCTGGGCGGCGAAGCGGCGGTCGTTGGACAACCCGAGTTTTTCCAGCAGCAGCTGGTAGAACTTCCCTTCCAGCGCGCCGACCGTGATATCGCGCCCGTCCTTGCAGCGGTAGGTGTTGAACCAGTGCGGCCCGTCCAGTACCGAGGTGCCGCGCTGCTCGCGCATCAGCCCCGTGGCCGACAAGTCGAGCAGGAGGTTCATCATATGCGCCGAACCGTCGACGATGGCGGCATCGACCACCTGCCCTTGGCCGCCGCCACGCGCATGCAGGATGGCGGACACCAGCCCGAGCGCCAGGTAAAGTGCGCCGCCGCCCAAATCGCCCACCAGCGTCGGCGGGGCCACCGGCGGCACGTCGCCGGCGCCCGCATAGTGCAAGGCGCCGGACAAGGCGATGTAGTTGTTGTCATGCCCCGCCGCCTGCGCCAGCGGGCCATCCTGGCCCCAGCCCGTCATGCGGCCGTACGCGAGGCGCGGGTTGCGCGCCAGGCAGACGTCGGGGCCCAGGCCCAGCCGCTCCATGGCGCCGGGGCGCATGCCTTCGATCAGGCCGTCCGCGTCCTCGATCAAGGCCAGCACGGTGTCGACCGCGCCGGGCGCCTTCAGGTCCAGCGCCAGCGAACGCTTGCCACGGCGCAGGATGCCCGCCGTCGGGATCTCCGCCGGGCCGGGCCGCTCAACCACGATCACTTCCGCGCCCAGGTCCGCCAGCAGCATGCCGCAGAACGGACCCGGGCCGATGCCCGCAATCTCGATTATCCTGACGCCGGACAGCACGCCCATATCAACGCTCCGAGTAGTAAGTGGCGCCGCTTGCCG
The DNA here is from genome assembly GCF_041914865.1 of Pseudoduganella sp. Classification (NCBI taxonomy): domain Bacteria; kingdom Pseudomonadati; phylum Pseudomonadota; class Betaproteobacteria; order Burkholderiales; family Oxalobacteraceae; genus Pseudoduganella; species Pseudoduganella sp. The sequence continues at coordinate 187,810 of NZ_JAYSCO010000001.1, forward strand.
CCATCGCTTTCAGTTGCGCCGGCGGGGCGAAACGGTCGCCATGCGCGGCCGCCAGCTTTTCGCATTGCGCCACAAAGGCGGCGGAACCGGCATTGTCGATCATGCTCAACGGGCCGCCGCGGAACGGCGGGAAGCCCCATGCGAGGATAGCACCGACGTCGGCATCGCGCGCGGAGCGCAGCACGCCTTCATCCATGCAGCGTGCGGTTTCCACCGCCTGCACCACGGTCAGGCGTTCGACCACAGCCGCCACATCCGGCTGCACGGCGGCGCGCGGGAACAGCTCCGTCAGGCCGGCCCACAGCTGCTTCTTGCCGCCTTCCGGATAGTCGTAGAAGCCCTTGCCCGCCTTCTTGCCGATGCGGCCCAGTTCCACCATGCGCGCTGCGACTTCGTGGCCCGGACGCGCCTTATAGGCCTCGCCCAGGTCGAGGCGGGTCTGGCGGTCGATTTTCCAGATCAGCTCCGAGGACACTTCGTCGGTCAGCGCCAGCGGACCGACCGGCATGCCGGCCTGCAGCCCTGCGTTCTCGATCAGGGCCGGCGCCACGCCTTCCGCCAGCAGGGCCAGGCCTTCCAGCACGTAGGTCGAAAACACGCGGCTGGTGTAGAAGCCGCGCGAATCGTTGACGACGATCGGCGTCATGCCCAGCGCGCGCACCAGATCCATCGAACGCGCCAGGGTCGCATCGGAGGTCTGCTTGCCGACGATGATCTCCACAATCGCCATGCGGTCCACCGGCGAGAAGAAGTGCAGGCCGATGAAGTTCGCCGGGCGCGCGCTGGCTTCCGCCAGGCCGCTGATCGGCAGCGTGGAAGTGTTGGAGGCGAAAATCGCATCGTCCGCCAGCACCGCCTCGGCGCGGCGCGTGACGTCGGCCTTGATGGCGCGGTCCTCGAATACCGCTTCAACCACCAGTTCGGCCCCTGCCAGCAAGGCGAAATCCGTGGTCGGCGTAATGCGCGCCAGCAGGGCTTCCGCCTTTTCGGCCGTCACCTGGCCGCGCTGCTGCTGTTTCGCCAGCAGGCCTGCGGAGTAAGCCTTGCCGCGTTCCGCGGCTTCCTGCGCGGTATCGACCAGCACCACTTCGATGCCTGCCTTGGCCGCGACATAGGCGATGCCCGCCCCCATCATGCCCGCGCCCAGCACGCCGATCTTGCTGTACTTCTGCTGCGGCACGCCGGCCGGACGTGCCGCCAGCTTGTTCGCTTCGTTCATGCTGAAGAACAGCGTGCGGATCATGTTCTTCGCTTCCGGCGACAGCACGGTCTGCACGAAGTAGCGTGCCTCCGTCACCAGGCCGGTATCAAGGTCGGTGATCAGGCCTTCGTACACGCAGGACAGGATATTGCGCGGCGCCGGGTAGTTGCCGAAGGTTTTGGCGCGCAGCATGGCGTTGGCCGCCATGAACACTTGCTGCACCGCCGGCGACGAGACAGCACCGCCCGGAATCTTGAAACCTTTCATATCCCACGGCTGCTGCACACCGCCGGCAGCGATGGCGCTTTCCAGCCACGCGCGCGCGGAAGCCGCTTCGGTGCCGGCAGGGACAACTTCGTTCAGGATGCCCAGCTCACGCGCGGCTGCGGCGGTCAGGCGCTTGCCCTCCAACAGCAGCGGCAGCGACTTCTGGATGCCGACCAGGCGCGGCAAGCGCTGCGTGCCGCCGCCGCCCGGCAGCAGGCCGAGCGTCACTTCCGGCAGGCCGAAGCGCGCTTTCGGGTTGTCGGCCGCCACGCGGTAATGGCCGCACAACGCCACTTCCAGGCCGCCGCCCAGGGTCGTTCCCGGCAGCGCCATGGCAACCGGCTTGCCGCAAGTCTCCAGCTTGCGCAGCGCGCGGTCCAGCCGCACCACGCGCTCGAACAGCGCCTCCGGCGTCCTGGCGGACAGCAGCCATTCCAGGTCGCCGCCAGCGATAAAGTCAGGCTTAGCGGACGTCACCAGCACGCCCTTCACGGCGGCGTCGCCCACCACGCGCTCCACCAGCTCGCACAATACGGCGCAGCTCTCTTCATTCAGCACATTCTGGCTGCGCCCCGGCATATTCCAGCTCAGGGTGGCGATGCCGTGGGAATCCAGGCTGTAATCGATCATTGTCCGTCTCCCTTAAATGCGCTCGATGATGGTGGCAGTACCCATGCCCGCGCCTACGCACAGCGTGGCCAGGCCGGTCTGCAGGTTGCGGCGTTCCAGCTCGTCCAGCATGGTGCCGAGGATCATGGCGCCGGTGGCGCCCAGCGGGTGGCCCATGGCGATTGCGCCGCCGTTCACGTTCATCTTGTCGTGCGGGACGTTCATCACCTCCATGAAGCGCAGAACGACGGAGGCGAACGCCTCATTCAGTTCATACAAGTCGATATCGGACGCCTTCATGCCGGCGCGCTTCAGCGCCTTCTCGGCGGCATAGCTTGGGCCGGTCAGCATGATCGACGGCTCGCTGCCGATGGAGGCGAACGAGCGGATACGCGCGCGCGGCTTCAGCCCGGCGCGTTCGCCCGCCTCGCGGGTGCCGATCAGCACCGCCGCCGCACCGTCCACGATGCCGGAGCTGTTGCCGGCATGGTGCACGTGCTGCATGCGTTCGATTTCCGGATAACGCTGGGTGATCACCGCGTCGAAGCCAAAGTTGGCGCCCATCTCTGCGAACGATGCCTTCAGCGCGCCGAGCGACTCGACCGTAGTTTCCGGGCGCACCATTTCATCGCGCGCCAGGATAGTCAGGCCGTTACGATCCAGCACCGGCACCACGGAACGGGCGAAGCGGCCTTCCTGCCAGGCGCGGTGGGCGCGCTGCTGCGATTCGACGGCGTAGGCATCCACATCGCGGCGGCTGTAGCCCCAGATGGTGGCGATGGCATCCGCCGAGATACCCTGCGGGACGAAGTAGGAATCGAAGGCGCTTTGCGGATCGACCGGCCAGGCGCCGCCGGAGGAACCCATCGGCACGCGCGACATCGACTCCACGCCACCGCCAACAACCAAGTCGGACTGGCCGGACATGACCTGCGCGGCCGCCATATTGCACGCCTCCAGCCCGGAGGCGCAGAAGCGGTTGATCTGCACGCCCGCCACCGACTCCGCGTAGCCTGCCGCCAGCGCCGCCACGCGGCCGATGCAGGCACCCTGCTCGCCGACCGGCTCCACGCAGCCCAGCACGACATCATCAATCAGGCCGCTGTCGAAATGGCTGCGCGACACCAGCGCGCGCAGCGCCGTCTCCGCCAGGCGCAGCGGCGTTACGCCGTGCAGCGAACCATCCTTCTTGCCCTTGCCGCGCGGCGTGCGCACGGCGTCAAAGATATACGCTTCCAAGCTGTTCTCCTTTACAGGGTGCGGCTGATCAGTTCTTTCATGATTTCATTGGTGCCGCCATACACGCGCTGCACACGGGCATCGGCCCAGGCGCGGGTAATCGGGTACTCCCACATATAGCCGTAGCCGCCGTGCAGCTGCACGCATTTGTCCAGCACGCGGAACTGCATCTCGGTGGTCCAGTACTTGGCCATGGAGGCGGTGGCCGCATCCAGCTTGTCTTCCAGCAGCAGTTCCATGCAGCGGTCCACGAACACGCGGCACATCTGCACTTCGGTCTTGATCTCGGCCAGCGCGTGGGTGATGGTCTGGAATTCCGCGATCGGGCGCTTGAACGCTTTGCGGTCGCGCGTGTACTGCACCGTCCACTCCAGGCCGGATTCGGCAGCTTGCACCGCCATGATCGCGATCTGCATACGCTCCCAAGGCAGCTCCTGCATCAGGTACTTGAAGCCGGCGCCTTCCTCGCCCAGCAGGTTCTGCGCCGGCACGCGCACGTTTTCGAAGAACAGCTCGGACGTATCCTGCGCCTTCATGCCGGCCTTCTTCAGGCGCTTGCCCTTGCTGAAGCCCTGCATCGAGGTATCCACCACGAACAGGCTGATGCCCTTGGCGCCGGCGGTCGGATCGGTCTTGGCGACCACGATCACGCAGTCCGCATTCCAGCCGTTGGTGATGAAGGTCTTGGAGCCGTTCAGCACATAGTGGTCACCGTCGCGGATGGCGGTGGTGGTCACGCCCTGCAGGTCGGAGCCGGTGCCCGGCTCGGTCATGGCAATGGCGCCAATCATCTCGCCGGTCGCCAGTTTCGGGATGTAGTGCGATTTCAGGTACTCGCTACCGTAGTGCAGGATGTACGGCGCCACGATCTCCGAATGCAGCATGAAGCCCGGACCGGAGGCGCCAATGCGCGCCTGCTCTTCGATCAGCACCATGCTGTAGCGGCGGTCGACGCCCACGCCGCCGTACTGCTCCGGCATGGTCGGGCACAGGAAGCCTGCGGCGCCGGCCTTCTGCCAGGCGTCGCGGTCGACGTAGCCCTGCTCTTCCCAGCGCTCGTGGTGCGGGGCGATTTCAGTTTCCATGAAACGGCGCGCGGACTCGCGCAGCATCTCGTGTTCTTCAGTAAATAAAGTGCGAGGGATCATCAGGCAAAGTCTCCGTATTTTGTTATAGGTCAACTGACCGAAATAGTATCGGTCAGTTGACCGATTTGTCAATCGAACGGATAATTCGCGCTGTATGAGAAAAAAGACAGACACGCCCCTGCAGGCAAAGGATTCCAACACCACCACCAAAGGATATGAGCGCGCCAGCGCCATCCTGGAGGCAGCGCGGCTGTTGCTGGCGCGCGACGGCTATGCCGCGCTGGCCATGCGCAGCGTGGCGCAGCAGGTGGGCGTGAGCTTATCGACCGTGCAGCACTACTACCCCAGCCGCGACGCGCTGATCGAAGCGCTGCTGGAGCAAACGTTTGCGCGCTACCAGGCCGGCATCGACGAGCGCGTGGCCGCCGCCGGCACCGGCCCGCGTGTGGAACTGTTCGAGTCGATCATCGACTACTTCCTGGCCGACTTGCGCGACCAGGTATCGAGCGGCTTGTTCTTCGAGATTGCCGCGCTGGCCAACCGCCACCCGGTGGCCACCAAGCTGTTCGACACCATGATGACGCGCGCCCGCCGCACCCTGCGCAACCTGATCCACGAGATCGATCCCGAGCTGTCGATGGCCCAGTGCGAAATCCGCGGCACGCTGATCGTGGCGCAGATGCTGGGCACCATGCTGTTCATTTCAGAGACCCGCCCACAGCACAAGGAACTGGCCGACCTGGCGCACGAAGCCACCGTCGCCATCACCCGCATCGCATTCGGCCGCTGACTGATTTAGTCCGGCCAGTCTTGCACATCCAGATCTGCGCTCATCATCATGAACGACTTGTCGCGCGTGACCAGGATGCCCCCAACTGCATGGGCGTGCGCCGCTATCAGCATGTCCATACGAGACAGGATCCTTTCCTTGCGCTCATACTTCGCCTGCAGGTAGGCATACGATTTCGCTGCTTCCCGAGTCCAGGGAAGCACTGTGACCCTGATCAGGAACGCATGGATCCGAGAAGCCAGGCCGCCGGGGTTGCCGCACTTTTCAAGACCATAACGCAGCTCGGCTTCCGTGATAACCGATAAAAAGGCCGAGCTTAGCGGCAATTGCGCGAGCCTCAAAATAACTCCGGGCTTATCGCCCTTGATAGCGTGACTCGCAACGTTGGTATCGAGCAAGTGCGGCTTCATTACTCTTTACTGAAGGGATCGCGTGGCGATTCGGAGGCGCCTCGTTCGATGCCGGCCATGAAATCTGGTGGTACCTCAGTAGACTCATACAACGCGAACAAGCCTTCCCAGTTCTTCGGCTTACTGGAAAGAATAACGTCGCCCGTGACGGGGTCGCGGCTGATGAACACTTCCGTTCCATCAAACCTGTAATCCTTGGGCAGGCGTACTGCCTGGCTGCGGCCCGTGAAGAAAAGTTTGGCTGTATCACTCATAGCTTCACTATAGGGCGGGCGCGATACATATCAAGATAGATACGCCCTCCCTATTGCGATGCATCAAGCATTTCCTGCCAAGCAAGCGATCTCACACGACGCCGGCGCGCTCCAGCATGGCGTGAAGCAGCACGTTGCAGCCGGCCTCCAGGTGCTCCTTCTTGGCGTCTTCGATCTCGTTGTGGCTGATGCCGTCCTTGCAGGGGACGAAGATCATGCCGGCGGGGGCGACGCGGGCGGCGTAGATGGCGTCGTGGCCGGCGCCGGAGACCACATCCATCGTGGAGTAGCCGAGCTTCTCGGTGGCCTTGCGCACGGCGCCGACGCAGTCGGGATGGAACGGGCATGGCGGGTAGTACGACACGCGTTCGATCTTGATCGGCAGGCCGGTGTCGGCGGAAGTCTTGTCGACGAAGGCGAGAATCTCTTCGTGCATCTTGTTCAGCAGCTCGTCGTTCACGTTGCGTAGGTCGATGCTGAACTTGACCTGGCCGGGAATGACGTTGCGGCTGTTGGGGAAGACCTGCATCATGCCGACCGTGCCGCGCCCGTATGGCGGGTAGCGGTTGGCGATGGCCACCACTTCGGGGATGATCTGAGCGGCGACCTGCATGGCGTCTTTGCGCAGGTGCATGGGCGTGGGGCCGGCGTGGGCTTCCATGCCGGTCACGGTGCAGTCGTACCAGGACAGGCCCATCACGGCTGGCACCACGCCGATTACCTTGTCGGCATCTTCCAGCACGGGGCCTTGTTCGATATGGGTTTCGAAGTAGGCGCCGATGGGGTGCTGGCCGGGCACCTGGTCGCCTTTGTAGCCGATGCGTTCCAGTTCTTCGCCGACAGTCTTGCCTTCGGTGTCTTTGGCGGCGTAGGCGTGTTCCAGGGTGAAGGCGCCGCAGAAGACGCCGGAGCCCATCATTACGGGGACGAAGCGGGAGCCTTCTTCGTTGGTCCAGAAGGCGACTTCGATCGGGGCTTTGGTGCGGATGCCGCGGTCGTTCAGGGTGCGCACGACTTCCAGGCCGGCCAGCACGCCGTAGTTGCCGTCGAACTTGCCGCCGGTGGGCTGGGTGTCGATGTGGCTGCCGGTCATGATGGGGGGCAGCGAGTTGTCTTCGCCGTCGCGGCGCATGAAGACGTTGCCGATCTGGTCGATGGTGATCGAGAGGCCGGCGTCGCGCGCCCAGCTGGTGACCAGGTCGCGGCCTTGTTTATCGAGGTCGGTCAGGGTCAGGCGTTTGACGCCGCCTTTTTCGGTGGCGCCGATTTTGGCCAGTTCCATCAGCGAGTCCCACAGGCGGTCGCTGTTGATTTTCAGGTCGCTCATTTGTTTGCTCCTTTCTAACCGGAAAACCGGCAAACCGGTGTCTGACCCAATGGGTGAGACACCGCACTACCGGTTTAAGGTGTGGTCGGACTGAACGCAGGCCGGTCGATATGGCGCCCGGCGCCTTCAACTGCCCGCAGCTCGCCACGATGGAAAACAACCTTCCCGGCTGCCACCGTGGTGCTTGGAATGCCTTTCACGGTACGCCCCTCAAAGACGTTGAATCCGCCCTTGGCAAACTGCGTCTTGGCGGAGATGGTGCGGCTGCCTTCCGGGTCCCACACCACGATATCGGCATCCGACCCCGGTGCGATCAGGCCCTTGCGTGGATAGATATTGAAAATCTGCGCCGCATTGGCCGACGTCACACGCACGAACTCGGACGGCGTCAGCTTGCCACTGTTGACGCCTTCATCCCAGATCACGGCCATGCGGTCTTCCACCCCGCCGCAGCCGTTCGGGATCTTGGTAAAGTCGTTGCGGCCCGCTGCCTTCTGCTCGGCGCAGAAGGTGCAGTGGTCGGTGGCGGTGGTGTGCAGGTTGCCGCCCTGCAGGCCCTGCCACAGCGCTTTCTGGTGCTCGCGGCTGCGAAACGGTGGGCTCATGACGTGCCCCGCTGCGAAGTCGAAGTCGGGGTGGTCGTACACGCTGTCGTCCACGATCAGGTGCCCCGCCAATGCCTCGCCATACACGCGCTGGCCGGCGGCACGGGCGCGCGTGATGGCGTCCAACGACTCTTTGCACGACACATGCACGATATACAGCGGCGTCTTCAGCACATTCGCAATCGCGATGGCGCGGTTGGCCGCCTCCGCCTCCACGGCGGGAGGGCGCGACAGCGGATGTGCGCGCGGGCCGGTGATCCCCTGGCGCAGCAAGTCCTGCTGCAGCTGGTACACCAGCTCCCCGTTCTCGGCATGCACCGTTGGAATAGCGCCCAGTTCCAGCGCCCGGCGGAAGCTTTTCACCAGCGTCTCGTCATCGGCCATGATCGCGTTTTTGTACGCCATGAAGTGCTTGAAGCTGTTCACGCCATGCTGGCGCACCAGCGTACCCATATCCTCATGCACCTGGTCCGACCACCACGTGATCGCCACATGGAAGGTGTAGTCGCCTGCCGCCTTTTCCGCCCAGCCGCGCCACTGGTGGTAAGCCTCGAGCAGCGGCTGCTGCGGGTTAGGGATGACGAAGTCGATGATGGTGGTGTTGCCGCCGGCCAGGCCGGCTGCGGTGCCGGTGAAAAAATCGTCCTGCGTGACGGTGCCCATGAACGGCAGGTTCATATGCGTGTGCGGGTCGATCCCGCCCGGCATCACATACTGGCCGCCGGCATCGACGATCTCGGCCCCGGCCGGCGCCGCCAGCCCCGGCCCCACCGCGACAATCTTGTCGCCCTCGCACAGCACATCGGCGCGGAAAGCACGGTCCGCGTTCACTACAGTCCCGCCACGAATCAGTGTTGCCATGGTTATGCCTTCTCCGGAATAGGAGGCTGCGCGGACTTGGCCGCCCTGCCCTTCATCATGATCCCGTACACCAGCGCCGCAATGGCGATGCCGACGAACCATGCGTACGTATAAACCAGCTTGAACCCTTCGCCGACATCGCCGAACGAGGCGGGGAAGGCCGCGTTGAGGAAGCCCGGCACATTCGGGCCGACGCCCAGTGCAAAGGCCAGCAGCGCGGCCGAATTCCAGCCATTGGTGTAGCAGTACTCGCCTTTCTCGTCGTACAGCGCGCCGACGTTCAGCTCCGTCTTGCGGATCAGGTAGTAGTCGACGATCAGCACGCCCGCAATCGGCCCGAGCAGCGCGGAGTAGCCGATCAGCCAGGTGAAGATATAACCCTGTGTCGTCTCCAGCAGCTTCCACGGCATCATCGCCAGCGCGATGGCGGCGGTGATGTAGCCGCCGGTGCGGTAGGAGATATGCTTGGGCGAGAGCGCCGAAAAGTCATACGCCGGGCCGACCAGGTTGGCCGCCAGGTTGACGGATACCGTGTCGATCAGCAGGATGATCAGCGCCACCAGCACCGCCACGCCGGTCATGCGGCTAGCCAGGTCGACCGGGTCCCAGATCGCCTTGCCGTACAGGACCACCGTGGCCGAGGTGACGATCACCGCCAGCGCCGCCAGCAAGCCCATAGGCACCGGCAGGCCGATGGACTGGCCCAGCACCTGGTCGCGCTGCGTCTTGGCGAAGCGGGTAAAGTCGGGAATGTTCAGCGCCAGCGTGGCCCAGAAGCCGATCATCGCAGTCAACGAAGGCCAGAACGTCGGCCAGAACTGGCCCGCCTTCTTGCCGCCCTCCACAAACTGCGAAGGCTGGTCGATCAGCGGGCCAAAACCGCCCGCCTTGTCGTACACCCAGTACAGCAGCACGAAGCAGATCAGGATCTTCAGCGGCGCGGTATACGTCTCCAGCTTGCGGATGGCGTCCATGCCGTGCACGATGTACCAGAACTGGATCGCCCAGAACGCCAGGAAGCACAGCAGCTGGGCGCCGTTGATGCCGAGGCCCGCGATCTTGTCGCCGCCGATCTCGCCGCCCATCATCACGCCCAGCAGCGTATAGATCATCTGCCCGCCGAACCAGGTCTGGATGCCGTACCAGCCGCACGCCACAATGGCGCGCATCAGCGCCGGCAGCCGGGCGCCGCGCGTGCCGAACGAAGCGCGCGCCAGCACCGCGTAAGGGATGCCGTACTTGGTGCCCGCATGGCCGATCAGCAGCATCGGCAGCAGCACGATGGTGTTGGCGAGGAAAACGGTGAGGACAGCCTGCCCCGCCGACATGCCGCCTTCAATCAGGCTGGCAGCCAGCGTATAGGCGGGGATGCACATGACCATCCCAACCCAGAGTGCAGCGAAGTGATACCAGCGCCAGGTGCGCTGCGATTCATTGGTCGGGGCCAGGTCTTCGTTCCACAGCTGGGTGTTGTCGCTCATGCAGTCTCCTTGATTTCGGCACGCGGGTTGCGCGGGTCTTGCGTCCAGTTCATGTAAGGCTTGCCCGTTGGGACTGCGACCATCGTAATACAACCTTGCACCGGACAGGTGATTTCGCACAGGTTGCAGCCGACGCATTCATCTTCGTTGACCTTATAGGTGCGGGTGCCGGTGGCCTCGTCCACCAAGTGGAAGATGGATTGGTGCGAGGTATCCTCGCAGGCCACATAACAGCGGCCGCACTTGATGCAGTCGTCCTGGTTGATGTGGGCGATGGACTTGTAATTCATGTTCAGGTACTTCCAGTCGGTGGTGTTCGCCACCGCCTTGCCCATGAAGTCATCCAGCGTCTTGTAGCCCTTGGAGTCCATCCAGCGCTCCAGCCCGTCCTTCATCTCCTGCACGATGCGGAAGCCGTGCAGCATGGCGGCGGTGCAGACCTGCACGCAGCCGGCGCCAAGGGCGATGAACTCGGCCGCATCCTTCCAGTTGCCGATGCCGCCGATGCCGGAGATCGGCAAGCCGCGCGTTTCCGGATCGCGCGCGATCTCGGCCACCATGTTCAGCGCCACCGGCTTGACCGCCGGGCCGCAATAGCCGCCGTGGGTGCTGGCGCCGCCCACGTTCGGGTAGGCCACCATCTTGTCCAGGTCGAGCGAGGTGATGGAATTGATGGTGTTAATCAGCGAGACCGCATCCGCGCCGCCCGCCTTGGCCGCGCGTGCCGGGCGGCGGATGTCGGTGATGTTCGGCGTCAGCTTCACGATCACCGGCAGCTTGGTGTGCTTCTTGCACCAGGCGGTGACCTGCTCCACGTACTCGGGCACCTGGCCCACGGCGGAGCCCATGCCGCGCTCCGGCATGCCGTGCGGGCAGCCGAAATTCAGCTCGATGCCGTCGGCGCCGGTGGCTTCCACCTTGGGCAGGATGGCGGCCCATGCCGCCTCCTCGCACGGCAGCATCAGCGAGACCACGATGGCACGGTCCGGCCAGGCTTTCTTCACTTCCGTGATTTCCTGCAGGTTCAGTTCCAGCGAGCGGTCGGTGATCAGCTCGATATTGTTAAAGCCGATCACCTCGCGGTTCTTGCCGTAGATGGCCGAGTAGCGCGAAGAGACGTTGACCGCCGGCGGGTCTTCGCCCAGGGTCTTCCAGACCACGCCGCCCCACCCTGCTTCGAAAGCGCGGATCACGTTGTATGCCTTGTCGGTCGGCGGTGCGGAGGCAAGCCAGAATGGATTCGGCGCCTTGATGCCGCAGAAGTTGATGCTCAGGTCGGCCATTATGCTGCCCCCTTCTTCGCTTGGATGTCGGAATGAATCGCCATTGCGGCGCGCTTGCCATGTTCCACCGCCTGCACGGTCAGGTCCTGGCCCGGCGCCACGCAGTCGCCGCCGGCGTAAATGCCGGGCAGCACGGTGCGGAACTGGTCATCCACATGGATCTTGTCGCCGTCACGCTTGAGCAGCGCGGCCAGCGGGTCGGCCAGGGCGGCCGGCTCCATGGCCTGTCCGATGGCCTTGAAGATGGCGTCGGCCTGCAGCTCGAAGGTAATGCCGGTACCAACCAGGCGCGTGCCATCCAGCACGGTGCGCTCGAAGCGCATGCCGCGCACGCGGCCCGCCTCGTCCAGCAGCACCTGCTGCGGCTGGGCCCAGGTTTGCATGCGTACCTGGTTGGCCTTGGCGATATCCTGCTCGTGGTGGGTGGCGCTCATGGCATCGAAGCCGCGGCGGTAGACCATGGTCACCTCCTCCGCGCCCAGGCGCTGGATCTGCACCGCCATGTCGATGGCGGTGTTGCCGGCACCGATCACGATGGCGCGGCGCGGCACCGGCAGCTTGCTCAGGTCATCGGCCTGGCGCAGCTCGGCGATGTAGTCGACCGCCGCCATCAGGCCCGGCGCATCTTCGCCGGTCAGGCCCAGCGCGCGGCTGGCGCCCAGGCCCAGGCCGAGGAAGACGGCATCGTACTGCGCGTGCAGGTCCTTGAGGCTCAGGTTAGCGCCCAGCTTTTGTCCATGGCGCACCTCGATGCCGCCGATCCCCAGCAGGAAGTCGACTTCCTTCTGCGCGAAATTGTCGGTCAGCTTGTAGCGCGCGATGCCGTATTCGTTCAGGCCGCCCGACTTCTCGTGCGCCTCGTAAACCACCACCTCGTTGCCCAGCATGGCCAGGCGGTGCGCACAGGACAGGCCGGCGGGACCGGCACCGACCACGGCGATCTTCTTGCCGGTGCTGGCAGCGCGCTTGAACGGGTGGCCGTCCAGCGTGGCGTTGTCCAGCGCATAGCGCTGCAGCAGGCCGATTTTCACCGGCTGCCCTTCGGCGTCGTGGTTGCGCACGCAGGCATCCTCGCACAGGATCTCGGTCGGGCAGACGCGCGAGCAGCTGCCGCCCAGGATATTCTGCTGCAGGATGGTGACGGCGGCGCCGTTCACATTCTTCTCATGGATATTGCGGATAAAGCTCGCCACGTCGATGCCGGTCGGGCAGATGCGCGTGCACGGCGCGTCGTAGCAGTACAGGCAGCGCGAGCTTTCAATCGCGGCCTGGCGCGCGTTGAGCGGCGGCGCCAGGTCGGTGAAATGACCGGCCAGCTCTTCGTTCGTGGCTTTCGGCTGCGGTATGTATTTGAGTGACTCGATCATTTGGTTCCATCCTCACTTCATTTGTGGGAAAGCAAACTGCGCGCCAGCACTTGCGGTGTTTGGCCAGCGCTCCATGACAGCCTTGTGCCGGGTGTAGAAACGCACCCCTTCCGGGCCATAGGCGTGGTGGTCGCCGAACAGGCTGCGCTTCCACCCGCCGAAACTGTTGAATGCCATCGGCACCGGCAGCGGCACGTTCACGCCCACCATGCCAACCTGGATCTGGCGCACGAACTCGCGCGCCACGCCGCCGTCGCGCGTGAAGACCGCCACGCCGTTGCCGTACTCATTCTTGTTGATCAGCTCTACCGCGGAGCCGATGTCGGGCAGGCGCACCATGCACAGCACCGGGCCGAAAATCTCTTCCTTATAGATCGTCATATCCGGCGTCACATGGTCGAACAGGGTGCCGCCGATGAAGAAGCCGTTCGGGCGGTCCGCCACCTTGTAGTCGCGGCCGTCCACAACCAGGGTGGCGCCCTGCTCCACGCCCTCGCCGATCAGGCGCTCGATGCGCTGCTTGGCCGCAGCGGTCACCACCGGCCCCATTTCGGCATCCGACGCCATGCCGTCGCGCACTTTCAGTGCAGCCGTGCGCTCTTTCAGTGCACCCAGCAGCTTGTCGCCCGCATCGCCCACCGCCGCCACAACGGAGATGGCCATGCAGCGCTCGCCGGCCGAGCCGAAGGCTGCGCCCATCAGGGCATCCACCGCCATCTCCATATCCGCGTCCGGCATCACCACCATATGGTTCTTGGCGCCGCCCAGGGCTTGCACCCTTTTGCCGTGCTGCGAGCCGCGCGAGTAGATGTATTCCGCAATCGGGGTCGAGCCGACAAAGCTCACCGCCTGCACCACCGGATGGTCGAGCAGCGCGTCCACAGCCAACTTGTCGCCCTGGACCACATTGAACACGCCGTCCGGCAGGCCGGCCTCCTTCAGCAGCCGCGCATGCAGCAGCGAAGGCGACGGGTCGCGCTCGGAAGGCTTGAGCACAAAGGTGTTACCGCAGGCGATGGCGATGGGGAACATCCACATCGGCACCATCACCGGGAAGTTGAACGGCGTGATGCCGGCCACCACGCCCAGCGGCATGCGCATCGACCAGGCGTCGATGCCGCGCGCGATCTGGTCTGTGTATTCGCCCTTCATCATCTGCGGGATGCCGACGGCGAATTCCACCATCTCGATACCGCGCGCCACCTCCCCTTTAGCGTCGGCAAAAGTCTTGCCGTGCTCGCGCGTCAGCATGGCGGCGAATTCGTCGGTGTGCTGGTGGCACAGCTCAAGGTACTTGAACAGCACGCGCGCCCGCGTCAGCGGCGGCGTGTTGGACCAGGCCGGGAAAGCCGCTTCGGCGGCGCGCACGGCGGCATCGACTTCCGCCGCCGTCCCCAGCGCCACGCGCGCCACAGGTTCGCCCAGCGCAGGGTTGAACACGTCGCCATAACGCCCGCTGGCCGTATCGACCTTGGCGCCGTTGATAAAGTGGGTAATGGTATCGAGATTGCTCATAAAAGGCTCTATGGTTCAGGCCAGCAGCGACTCTGCCGGCACATAGGTATAGCCAAGGTCGTTCGCCACCGCTTCATAGGTGACTTTTCCCTGGCAGACGTTAAGGCCATTGCGCAAGTGCGGGTTGGCCTTCATGGCCTTGGCCCAGCCCTTGTCGGCCAGCGCTACCGCGTGGCCGATGGTGGCGTTGTTCAGCGCAAAGGTGGAAGTGCGCGCCACGGCGCCCGGCATGTTCGCTACGCAGTAGTGCACCACGCCGTCCACCACGAAGGTCGGGTTCTCGTGGGTGGTGGCGTGCGAAGTTTCGAAGCAACCGCCCTGGTCGATCGCCACGTCCACCACCACCGAGCCGGGCTTCATGCGCGACACCATGCTGCGGGTGACCAGCTTGGGTGCGGCGGCGCCGGGCACCAGCACGCCGCCGATCACCAGGTCGGCGTCGGTAACGGCGTCGTCGATGGTGTGGGCATTGGAATACATGGTCTGGATGCGGTTGCCGTACACCAGGTCGAGCTGGCGCAGACGGTCGACGTTTTTATCGAGCACGGTGACGCGCGCGCCCATGCCGACCGCGATCTGCATGGCATTGGTGCCGACCACGCCGGCGCCGATGATCACCACGTGGCCGGGCGCGACGCCAGGCACGCCGCCCAGCAGCAGGCCCATGCCACCTTTGGATTTCTCCAGGTGGGCGGCGCCGGCCTGGATCGACATGCGGCCGGCGACTTCGCTCATGGGGGCGAGCAGGGGCAGGCCGCCGTTCGGTCCGGTGATGGTTTCGTAGGCTATGCAGATGGCGCCGGATTTGACCAGGGCTTTGGTCTGTTCAGGGTCGGGAGCCAGGTGCAGGTAGGTGTACAGGATCTGGTCCGCGCGCAGCATGGCGCATTCCTGCGGTTGCGGCTCTTTGACCTTGACGATCATTTCCGCCTTGGCGAAGATCTCCTCCGCGGTGGCGGCGATGGTGGCGCCGGAGCCGATATACATTTCGTCAGTCAGACCGATTGCAGCGCCCGCGTTGTGTTGCACCAGGACCTGGTGCCCGCGGAGTGTCAGTTCCTTTACGCTGGCCGGGGTAAGGCCAACGCGCGATTCCTGATTCTTGATTTCCTTCGGTACGCCTACCAACATGGTTGTCTCCTCTGTTTTTAAACCCGGTAAACCGGGGTCTGACCCGCAGGGTCAGACCCCGTCTGCTCGTCTGCCGTTGGTGTTGGGGTTACGTCTTTGACGTTCGACGAAGGTCAAAAACCCAAACCCAACCCGCAGCGTCCGATCAGACGGGGTCTGACCCTTGGGTCAGACCCCGGTTTACCGGTTTTCAATCAAGCGTCTTCAACACCTCTTTAAGCTTCCCAAACAATTCGTCGATGTGCTTCTTCTCAAAGGTGAGTGGCGGCGACAGCGCAATGATGTCGCCCGTAACGCGGATCAGCACCCCATCCGCGAAAGCCTTCTTGAACGCGGCATAAGCGCGCGCCCCCGGCGCCCCGGCACGCGGTGCCAGCTCGATGCCAGCCACCAGTCCAATGGTGCGGATATCAATCACATGCGGCAGCCCCTTCAGGGAATGCACCGCATCCTCCCAATAAGGCTGGATCACCATCGCATGATCCAGCAGCTTCTGCTCCCTGAACACCTCCAGCGTCGCCAGCGATGCCGCGCACGCCACCGGATGCCCGGTGTAGGTATAACCATGGAACAGCTCAATCCCCGCCGGCGCATCCATGAACGCATCGTGGATGAACTTCTTGCTGAACACCGCCCCCATCGGAATAGTGCCGTTGGTCAGCCCTTTGGCCGTGGTCATCATGTCCGGCTCAACATCAAAGTAATCGGTGGCAAACGGCGTGGTCAGGCGGCCAAAGCCCGTGATCACCTCATCGAAGATCAGCAGGATGCCGTGCTTGGTGCACAGCTCGCGCAAGCGCTTCAGGTAACCCTTGGGCGGCACCAGCACGCCGGTCGAACCCGCCACCGGCTCCACGATCACCGCTGCGATGGTGGAAGCGTCATGCAGCGCAACGATGCGCTCCAGTTCATCCGCCAGGTGGGTGCCGTATTCCGGCTCGCCGCGGCTGTAGGCGTTCTTCTCGATGTTATGCGTGTGCGGCAGGTGGTCCACACCCGGCAGCATCACGCCATATGGCTTGCGGTTGCCGGCGATGCCGCCGACCGAGATGCCGCCGAATCCCACGCCATGGTAGGCTCGTTCGCGGCCGATCAGGCGCGTGCGCGACGCTTCGCCGCGCGCCTTGTGGTAGGCCAGCGCGATCTTCAACGCGGTGTCCACCGCTTCGGAACCGGAGTTGGTGTAGAAGACGTGGCCGAAGCGATGGTTAGTGAATTCCATCAGCTTCTCAGCCAGGTCGAAGGCGGCCGGGTGGCCCATCTGGAAAGTCGGCGCGAAGTCGAGCTGGCCGACCATCTCGCTCACTGCCGCCACGATTTTCGGCTGGCGGTGGCCGCATGGCACGCACCACAAGCCCGCCGTGCCATCCAGCACCTGGTTGCCATCGACGTCTTTGTAGTAGACGCCTTCGGCAGAGACCAGCAGGCGCGGGTTGGCCTTGAAGTCGCGGTTATTGGTGAACGGCATCCAGAATGCGGACATCGACTGCGGTCGGGCTTCATTCATTGCTATCTCCCGGAGGTTTTTTACGACACTCAAAAAACTTTACCAGTTGGCAAAATCATGATGCAATAATAGACAGCAAGTTAACTATGGCACATATACACGCACGCGGAAACGCTCCAACCGTACAGGTAGCAAAAACAGTACAGTTTCAGGGACCACAATGGACGACAGCGACAGCCCCACCCCTGCCTGGCCGGTGCTCGCCATCGAGCGCGCGCGCAAGGGGAGCCTGGTAGAGAAAATCGTGGACGCCATCAGCGCCATGGTGGCGAGCCGCGAGTTGCGCGTCGGCACAAAGATGCCCTCGGTGCGCCAATTCGCGAAGTGTAATGGCATCAGTACCTTTACAGTTGTCGAGGCTTACGACCGCCTGGTGACGCTCGGACTGTTGTCATCACGCCGCGGTTCCGGCTATTTTGTTGCACGCCACGACGTACCCGCCCTGCTCGCCACGCCCGCCATGGTGGCCGGGCCGGCAGCGGTCGATGCGCTCACCCCCGAACTGTATTCCGGCGCCTCCGAAGCGCTGCCGGTCGGCGCCGGCTGGCTGCCGCCCGAGTGGTACGGCGAAGACACCATCCTCGACGCCGTGCGCCACGCCATGCGCATTCCCGCCAACCGCCTGCGCGGCTACGGCCACCCGCTCGGTTTTCCCGGCCTGCGCCAGCACATGGCCACCACCCTCAGCGAGGAACTGGTGGCGGTCGAATCGGAACAGATCCTGCTCACGCACGGCGCCACCCACGCCTTCGACCTGATCCTGCGCACGCTGACCAAGCCGGGCGACACCGTATTCGTGGAAGACCCGGTGTACAGCAACCTGCTGTCGCTGATCCGCCACCACGGCTGCCACGCCATCGGCATCCCGCGCGGCGAGCATGGCCTGGACATGGACTTCCTCGCCGCGCAAGCAAAGGAAACGCAGCCCAAGCTCATGTTCGTCAACACCGTGCTGCAAAATCCCCTCGGTACCAGCCTGTCGCAAGCGCAGGCCCACCGCCTGCTGGGCTTTGCCGAACAATTCGATTTCTGGCTGGTGGAAGACGACATCTACCGCGAACTCACCACGCGCGGCGAAGCTTCGCTGGCCGCAATGGACGGCTTGCGGCGCGTGATCCGCGTCGGCAGTTTTTCCAAGACCCTGTCGCCGGTGCTGCGGGTCGGCTCGATCTGCGCCTCCGCCTCGCTGCTGCCGGAGCTGGTGCGCGTGAAGATGCTGGCCGGCCTCACCACCTCGGAAGTAAATGAGCGCGCCGCCTACCACGCCATTACCGCCCGCCCCTACAAGCGCATGGTGGAACGCCTGGTGGCGCAACTGGCGGAAGGCCGGGAACGCACCATCGAACTGCTGGCAACAGCCGGCATGGCGCCGATCGCCAAGCCGCGCGGCGGCATGTTCGTCAGCGCCGGCTGGCAGCAGGCGCCAACGCCTGAATTCAACGGCAAGACCGTGGCCGACCTGGCGCTGAAAGCCGGCATCCTGCTCGCGCCCTGCGACTTTTTCCAGCTGCGCCAGCCGGCATCGATCTGGTTCCGCTTCAACGTCGCCTATTCAGACAGCCCGCAGCTGCGCAACTTCCTGCAGGCCATAAGGAGAGAACATGGCATCAGCTAAACTGCGCCGCGAGATGAACCGCGACCGCCTGGAAGCCGACATCGTGGCCGAAGCCGTCCGCGTATTCGCCGCCAACGGCTACGAAGGCGCCTCCGTCGCCGCCATTGCGGAAAACGTCGGACTGTCGAAACAGAACCTGATGTACTACTTCCCCAGCAAGCAAGTGCTTTACCAGCGCGTGCTGGACGATGTGCTGGACGAATGGCTGGCGCGCATGGCCAATATCGCGGAGCCGGACGGCGAACCCGCCGATGTGCTGCGCGCCTACATCCGCGCCAAGCTGGCCTTCTCGCGCGAACATCCGCTGGCTTCGCGCGTGTACGCCATGGAAGTGATCAGCGGCGCGCCCGTGTACGGCGACAAAATCCGCGAGCGCGTGGTACCGCTGGTGCGCAAGGATATTGATATCTTCAACCGCTGGATAGCCGAAAGCCGCATTGCGCCGGTCAACGCCACCCACCTGCTGTTCGCCATCTGGGCGATGACGCAATCCTACGCCGACTTCGCAACGCAAATGAAGCTGGTGCTCGGCCGCGAAGAGCTGGCCGAGCAGGATTTCCGCGAGGCGGAGGACACGATCACGCGTATGGTCCTCGCCTCGATCCGGCGCTAGGCGCTCATTTCAAGGCGGCCTTTTCCGAACACCCGGGCGTTTCCATCAAGCGCGCACCCAAATCCTCCTCGGGTAGCGCCAGCGTCAGCGTCCAGCCTTTCATTTGCACATAGGGCCGGTCTGCTGGCGGGACCTGTCCAGCATTGACATAGGCCGCTCCGTACTCCTCGGCCACACTGCGCTGGAAGTAGCCGTAATCCATCTGGCTCATGGCAGGCAAGAGGCGCTCGATCTTGCGCAGGATTAGGGTGCCCTTGCCATCGCGGACGGTGGGCGAGAAGTGAAGCTTGATTTGCTTCCCATCCTCCGCCTTCATGTGGGCAAAGGAACCTGAGCGCAGCTCGCAGATCGTACGGACGCCCCGGGCAAAGGCGGCAACCGACTTGCTGTCGAGCCAGGCCCCATCCGTCACGTAGATCAGGCGTCCGTCGGTCGAGACGGCGCGGCCCGCACCTGGAGCCTCCGGGCCGAATTGCATGAAGGCGGCCCGCGCCGGCTCCAGTTTTAGTCGTCGCGCTTCCCCAACGCTCATACCCAGGCAGGCGCCGCGCAGGCACAGCTTGTCGGCCGGCCGCGCCCCCGCAAGCGCCGCATTGCGCCCCGCGACCTCGACGCCGGCCGCCTGCGGCGCCTTTACGGGTGCTGCAAGATCAGGAGGCGCGGCAGCGATGCGTTTGCGCAGCGCCTTGGCAATCTTGCAGAATTGGTCGCTTACCACAGACTTTGGCGTATTCGCACCAGGCGGATCGTTATACACCAGAGCCATGAGCAAATTGTGTTCTCCCATCGCCGTGGCGAAAACCAATTCACCACGCTTATCGCCGGCCTTACCTTTTGAATCACGTGCAAACGCAGTATGCACCTCTGGAATCGTCTGGTAGACCATCCAGCCCGCCTGGCTAGCCACTTGTTGCGACAGCTGGAAAGCCTGGTCCGCGCTCTTTCCCGGCAACGGAGCCACGGCGCTATAGGACACAACACCGGCATCTTTCTCTTCGGCTTTGAAATCGCTGACGCATTCCTGTGCCACTACCGGCATCGCGAAAGCGGAAATGACAGCGGCGATGACCGCACGACATACTGAATATTGCCTCATGAATCCCCATTGGAAGTGATTTTTTGGCAATATTATCAGAACCCCTTTCTAAACAGTTGCGGGTGGCGTCTCCCGTGCGGCGGCCAGCAAATCGGAGACACCCTTGCCGTCCTCGGGGAACAGCGCGCTGCCGAACTGGATCACCGGTTCGATCTTCGCGCCATCCGGCAGCAGCACCGGCTGGGCATTGCCCGCATGGCTGAAACGCGACACCTGGCTCTGCACGATGCTGCGCCGCGCAGCCACGCTGAGGATCATCCCAAATTCATCGCCGCCGAGGCGCGCCAGCACATCGCCCTCGCGGCATTCGGCGGTGAAGCGCCGCGCCAGCTCCGCCATCACCTCCTTGCGCCATGGCCGCACGCGCGCCACCATCACGCCCACATGGCCGCCGCGCGTGATCGCGTCATCCAGGCGCACGCGCAACTGCTCATAAAACGAGGAGCGGTTGGCCAGGCCGGTTGCCGGGTCCTGCGTCACTTTGCGCTGCAGGACGTGCGCACCATCCTGCGAAGCGTGGAACATCATGGCCGCTGTCATGTCCGTAATGGCCTGCCCCATCGGCACCTCATCCTGGTCGAATGGACGCGGCTCGCGCCAGGCCAGCTTCAACACCCCGCCCGCGTAATCGCCGAACAGCAGCGGCAGGATCGCCATCGAACGCAAGCCCACGCGGCGGCACGCTTCGCGGTTCACGCGCTCATCGGTTTCGGAATCGGTGCAGGTGGCAGCCTGGCGCGTTGTCAGCACAAGGCCCGACAGGCTGCCCTTGATCTGCATGCGCAAGCCGAGTTGCGCTTCGGCCAAGCCGCAGGCCGCGCGGTATACCACCTCGCTGCCTTCGACCAGTTCGATCACGGCGCCGTCGGCGCCGGTCAGCTGCGCAGCCTTCAGCACCGCGCGGTCCATCAGGTTGCCAAAGGAAGGGCCAACCCGCGCCAGCTCAAGCTGGGCGTCGATAATGGCCACCAGCTTTGATTGCGGAAGGTCGAGCCGGTCGCTCATCACATGCTCCAGGTCTCTATTTGCTGCAAAGCTTCAGGTTGTGGAAGGTGGCTTTCGCGGTACTGGCATATGCTTCATAGTCAAGCGGGGCCAGCTCCTCTTCCACCGCTTTCAGCGTTTTCATTTCCGCCGCCAGGGTCTTGGACAGCGTCGCCAGGCAGGCTGCCGGCTGCTTCATATGATACTGCGTCAGCGCCAGGTCGTTCAACGTGCGGTCGCGCTCCATCCAGTGCTGCAGGCTGGCGCAGGCCGTCGACCACTTGTTCAGGACATCGAACGCCTGCTGGTAGTTTTTCCCCTTGTACAGCGCCAGGAAGGATTCCTTGGCCGCCTTGCTGGCGGTTGGCTTGCACTCGGCAGGCGGCAGCACGTACTTGCCGTCGAACGTAGCACGCATGCCGCACAAGCCGGCGCAGGCCTCCTCCGACTGCGGCGACACTTCAACCACAGCGCCCTTTTGGACCAGCGTGATGCGGCATTCGGCCTGGCCCGGCTCCGGGTCGTCCAGGCGGCCCACTGTGCCGTGGATGGTGCCGCTCAGCTCACAGGTGTGCGCGTTGGCGCCGAAGGTGGAAATAGCGAACTTCTTCGCGCCCTTGGCGGTACTGGTGATGGTCAGCGTCCCCGTGCCGCCTTCGCGCTCGTACTCGACCGGCTGGACGGTGGCAAGCACCAGCGCGAACAGGACAGCGGAAGCCATCAGATATGCTGGTCAATCAGGATCGGGTTGCCATCCGGGTCGATGGCGATGATGTAGGCCGGACCGGTGCTCGATTCGTCGGCCCGCGCCGCCAGCGCCACGCCCTGCTCTTCGAGTTGGCGCTGCAGCTGGCGCACATCGGTATAGCCAGGCACGGTCTGCGCGTTGCTGTCCCAGCCAGGGTTGAACGTCAGCGTGTTCTTCTCGATCATGCCCTGGAACAGGCCGATGATCTGCTCACTGTCATTCTTCATGATCAGCCAGTTCTGCTCGATATTCCCGCCAAAATCCTTGAAACCAAACTTCGCGTAAAACTCGCGCGAAGCCTTGATGTCTTTCACGTTCAGGCTCAGGGAAAATACGCCGAGTTGCATGCCGGGCTCCTACGTAAATGATGGACATTGCCAATCTATCATTTGCTAGAATGAAAATCCACTCACTAGTGATGTTGATATGCCGGCCTTCGCACCAATGACCCTGTCCGCCCCGCGCCTGGAATTAAGGATGCTGAGGCCGGACGATGCCCCCGCCATTTTCACACTGTTCTCCGACCGCGAGGCCATGCGCTACTGGAGCAGCGCCCCCTGGGACCAGCCGCAACAGGCCAGCGACTATATCGCCTCCACGCAAGCCGGCCATGAAAGCGGGGACTTCCTGCGCATGGGGCTGGATATTGGCGGCCAGCTGGCGGGCGTGATCAACCTGTACGCCTTCAATCGCCAGAACCGCCGCTGCGAGATCGGCTATATGCTGGGCCGCGCGTTCTGGGGCAAGGGCTATATGCAGGAAGCCATGGCCACCCTGCTCGACTACGCTTTCGCCGCGCTCGACCTGCACCGCATCGAGGCTGATATCGACCCGCGCAATACCGCTTCGGCCAAACTGCTGAAAAGCTTGCACTTTGTGCATGAAGGCCATATGCGTGAGCGCTGGATCATCAATGGCGAGATCTGCGATACCGATTATTTCGGCCTGCTGCGCTCCGACTGGCTGGCTGCCCGATAGCCATTCATCCGCCCCCACAGCAGCTTATCCGCCCTGTTGCGCAGTTCGTCGGATAGCCCTCCACTGTTGCCGACCAGGGGGGTACAGTTGCACCATCGAAATGCAAAGGAGGACACGATGAAAACCATCAACAAGAGCTTCAAGGACACCGTCAAAGAAGTGTGGCACGCCTTTATCGGCATCGGCCGCCACTTCGTGCGCACGCTGGACAATATGTCCTGGCCGGCCATCATCGCCATGTGCGTGGTGCTCGCGCTGTTCCTGACCATCCTGCCGCTGGTGATCACCCTCTTCATCGCCGTGCTGATCGTCAAGCTGGCCATCAATGTGTTTGGAGACAAGAAGCAACATGGGTAACCGCACACGCAGCGTGCTCTCCTTCATCGGCGAGATTGGCGAAACCGCCAGTCTCATGTGGTGGAGCTTTTTCGACTGGCTGGCCCAGGTGCCATTGCGCCAGCTGGTCGTCACCTGGGTACTGGCTTTCCTGTTGGCGTGTACGCCGGCCATCCACCCTGAGCAAGCTGCGTTCTTTGTGCTGCTGTCGGCCGGCCTGAAAATCCTGGCCGGCGGCAAGCGCAAGGCCGAAATCGAAGCGCGCAAGGCCGCCACCCAGGCCGGCAACGAAAGCCTGGAGCGCCGCCTGGTGGAGGCGCAGATGTCCGCCCTGCAGGCGCAGGTGGAGCCGCACTTCCTGTTCAACACCCTGGCCCTGATCGGCCAGCTGATCGAAACCGATCCGCCGGAAGCGGCCAAGATCCACACCCACCTGATCGAATACCTGCGCGCCACCCTGCCGCAGATGCGTTCGCGCGGCAACGGCACCCTGGGCCGCCAGATCCAGATGGCGCGCTCTTACCTGGCCATCATGCAGGCGCGCATGAAGTCGCGCCTGGCCGTCTCGCTGGACGTGCCGCCGGAACTGGAAAGCGCCACCTTCCCGCCCATGATGCTGCAGATACTGATCGAGAATTCGATCAAGCACGGCCTGGAGCCGAAAATCGAAGGCGGCCGCATCGACATCCGCGCCAGCGTGGATGGCAATGTGCTACAAGTGGATGTGCAGGATGACGGCGTCGGCTTCAACGCCTATGCCGGCGACGGCGTCGGCCTGACCAATGTGCGCGAGCGCCTGAAACTGATGTACGGCACGCGCGCCCAGCTGCTGATCGAGCAGCCGATGGATGGCGGCTGCCGCGCTTCGATCCGCATTCCATTTGCACCAGACATCTTTGCCAAACCCTGAACCATGACTACCCAGCCAATCGCCACCTGCATCATCGCCGACGATGAAGAACCAATGCGCGACATGCTGCGCAAGCGCCTGCACGAAGCATGGCCGGAGCTGGAGATCGTGGCCGAAGCCGCGAATGGCATCGAGGCGATTGCCCTGGCCGGCCAGCACCAGCCGGACATCGTCTTCCTCGATATCCGCATGCCGGGCCTGAGCGGCATCGAGGCGGCGCGCATGCTGTTCAACCGCTGCCACATCGTCTTCATTACCGCCTACGACCAGTACGCGATTGAAGCCTTTGAGCAAGGCGCGCTGGACTACCTGCTCAAGCCCGTCAACCTGGAACGCCTGAAAACCACCTGCAGCCGCCTGCAGGGGCGCCTGGGCAAATCACCGAACAACATCGAACGCCAGCTCAGCCAGCTGCTGCAGCAGACCGGCCGCACGGCCGGCGGTACCGGCGTGGGCGGCGCGGCGCCGCAGCCGGAATACCTGCACTGGATCCAGGCCCAGGTTGGCAACAGCCTGCGCATGATCTCGACCAAGGAAGTGTTGTTCTTCCGCGCCGACGAAAAATACACGCGCGTGCAGACAGCACAGGGCGAATTCCTGATCCGCAAGACTTTAAAGGAGCTGGAAGACGAACTCGACCCGAACGAATTCTGGCGCATCCACCGCTCCACGCTCGTGCGCGTGGACGCGATTGCCGAGGTCACGCGCGACCTGCGCGGACGGCAGATGGTGCGGGTGCGAAACTCCACGGAAGAACTCGAAGTCAGTCGCGGAAATACCCATTTATTCCAGCAAATGTAGCCCGCCTGCGCTCGCTTGCTCCCTGTACGGTGCTAGTCTATATTGTCCTGACTACGCTGCGTTTTCATAGTTTTCAGGGAGAGAACGATGACGATTCCAAAGGCCACGCGCGCGACTATCCTGCCCTGCCTGCGTTACCGCGACGCGCCCGCCGCGATCACTTGGTTGTGTAATACCTTGGGCTTCAAGGCATCGCTCGTGGTGCCGAATGAAGACGGCACCATCGCCCATGCCCAGCTTTCGTATGGCAACGGCATGGTCATGCTAAGCTCCATTTTCGACACCGAGTACGGGCGCCTGCTCAGGCAACCCTCCCAGGTCGGGATGGGGGTCACGCAAAGCGCCTACCTGGTCGTCAACGACGCCGACGAAGTGCATGCGCGCTGCGTGCAGGCCGGGGCGCCAATCGAGATGCCCCTGCAGGACGAAGACTATGGCGGCCGCGGTTTCACCTGCCGCGATCCTGAGGGGCATGTGTGGAGCATAGGTACATATGACCCTTGGGAGCAATAATGGGACGCACCGTTCACTTTGAAATCCAGGCCAGCGAACCGCAGGTCCTGATCGACTTCTACGGCAAGATGTTCGACTGGAGCTTTTCCAAATGGGAAGGCGGCGACTACTGGCTGGTCGGCACCGGCGAAGTCGGCGCGCCCGGCATCAACGGCGGCCTGCTGCCGCGCCGTGGTCCGCGCCCGGAAGAAGGCGCTTCCGTCAACGCCTTCGTCTGCACCGTCGATGTCGAAGACCTGGACAAGTCGCTGGTGCAGCTCAAGGAATTGAAAGGCGTGGTCGCCGTGCCGAAGATGCCGGTACCGGGCGTCGGCTGGCTGGCCTATGCCAAAGACCCGGACGGCAATATCTTCGGCATGATGCAGACCGACGCCAGTGCGTCGTTCGAAGGCGCCTGACGTTCAGCCCAGGGCAGCGACCAGGGCGGCGTCCGACACCTGGGTCGGGCGGATTTTGATCAGGTTGCGGTACAGCGGCGGCAGGTGGCTGCACAGCTCGTGCAGCGCCGGCTCCGGCATGCCCGGCCGCACGTACTGGAACTGAGCCGGGTTGTTGTGCGGCAGCGCGCCTTCCATGGTCGAGCCATAAGCGCCCAGCGCCATGAAACTCAGCGCGCTTTCGTCGGGGCCGACGGCGAAGACAAACGTACCGTCTTTCGGATGGCCCAGGTAGTGGCGCACCTCGGACTGGGTTTCCGCATCGGCGCCTTCCATCAGCTTGTAGCGCAGCTGCGCGTAGGCGCGCGTACACTCCATGAAGGCGGTGCGGATCATTGAGCTTTGCTGGCGGCCGTGGCTGCACAGCAGCAGGTTGCCGAAGGAATCGAGCAACGCCACCGCTTCCCCTTTGCCGCCCTGCGCCTTGTCGCGCGCCATGGCCTGCTGCAGGTAGGGCGCCAGGCCGGCGTCCGGCTGGCGCGGCGCGCAGCGGTAGGTCAGCGCATCGGGGAAAGCGCGCTTCAGGGCGCGGATGATGGCATGGTCGGCCGGCAGCGTGGCCGGGTCTTTCAGCTCATGCTGCGGCGGGTCGATGTTAAACAGGTCCATCACGTTGGCCGACGTGGCCTCGAACACCAGCGAGCAAAGCGCCTGCGTCGGTTCGGCGATGGTCTTGCCGATGAAGAAAGGCTTGGGCGAAGCCCCTGCCCCGCGCCGCGCGTAGGAGGACGTGCCCAGCACGGCGGGATAGGCGAAAGTCGCTTCCGCCTTCGGCTGCAAGGCTGCCGGCAGCGATGGGAAGAAGGCGGAACCGTTGTAGTTGATGCCGGCCTTGCCGTCCGGTGCCGCCACCACCACGTTGAAGCCTGCAGCCAGCATGGCGCCGGTGCACATGCAGCACGGGTCGAGCGAGGTGACGATGGTGCACTCTTCCGGCGGCGGCAGCTCGCGGCCCTTGGCGCGTTCGGCGAAGTACCAGTCGACCAGCTGGCGTTCGCCGTGCGCGGTCGGGTCGAAAATCAGGCCATGCTTGATGACGTTGTTGTGCAGCGCCTTGAGCACGGTGCCGCTGGCGTCGAGCATGACGCCGCCCACGCCGAAAGTGCCCTGGGTTTTCGCTGCAATCGCTTCGGACGCCGCAATGGCGACGGCCGTTTGAACGTCGATAGCCTTTTTCACTGTTACTTCTTCAGGTCCCAGCCGCCGAAGGCTTCGGGCAGCAGTTCGGCTGCGGTGGTTTCGCGGGTGTCGCCTTTCAGGTTGGCCAGCACCACGGGCAGCTGGTTGCCGCCCAGTTCCAGCGTGACCTGGCGGCAGGCGCCGCAGGGAGCGATCGGGTTGTCGGTTTCGCCCACCACAGCGAGCTTGTCGAAATCGCCGGGTTTGTAGCCTTGCGCGATGGCGCTGAAAAAGGCGGTGCGCTCGGCGCAGTTGCACAGGCCGTAGCTGGCGTTTTCCACGTTACAGCCGTGGAAGATTTTGCCGTCCCTGGTCAGCAAGGCGGCGCCGACTTTGAAGTTGGAATATGGCGTATAGGCTTTCAGGCGGGCAGCCTTGGCTTCTACGATCAGTTGGTCGTTGGTCATGTGTTCTCCAAACCCGGTAAACCTGGGTCTGACCCAAGGGTCAGACCCCGTCTGCGGCCCATGTAATGGAAGGGTCAGACCCTTGGGTCTGACCCCGCCTCACCGGGTTTAAGGCCGAATAGTGCGATAAACGATAGGATTCGCCGCCGGCGCCGCATCAGCGATAGTATAGGCAGCCTGCACCTCACGCACCGCCTGCTCCGCCGCTTCCTGGGTCCGCGCATGCACCATGGCCAGCGGCTGGCCAGCCTGCAGCGGCTGTCCCAGCTCGACCAGGTCAGTCAGGCCCACAGCAAAGTCAATCGCATCGGTCGGACGACGACGTCCGCCGCCCAGCGACACCACCGCCAGACCGATATCGCGGCAAACGGTCGAAGCAGCGTAACCCGCGCGCGGCGCCGGCACCGGCACCACAATCGGCGCCTTCTCCAGGTGCTTATCCATGTTATCGACCAGGTCAGCCGGACCGCCCAACGCAGTCACCATGCGCGAGAAGCGTTCAGCCGCCTCGCCCGAATCGAGCGCATGCTGCAGCTTGGCGCGCGCCTCGGTTTCGTTCGCCGCCAGCTTGCCCATCACCAGCATCTCGGCGCACAGTGCCATGGTCACTTCATGCAGGCGCGCCGGGCGGAACTTGCCGGTCAGGTAGTCGATCGCGCCGCGCACTTCCAGCGCATTGCCGGCCCAAGGCGACAGCGATTCGTTCATATCGGTCAGCAGCGCAGACGTCAGCGTGCCCGCGCCGTTGCCCACCTTGACGATGGACTCGGCCAGCTCGACCGACTTCTCAAAGGTTGGCATGAAGGCGCCGGAACCGGCCTTCACGTCCATCGCCAGCACGTCCAGGCCGGCCGCCAGCTTCTTCGACAGGATGGAGCCGGTGATCATGGCCACCGATTCCACGGTCGCGGTGACGTCGCGGATCGAGTAGAAGCGCTTGTCGGACGGGGCCAGCGACGAGGTCTGGCCGATGATGGCCACGCCCACGTTCTTCACCACTTCGCGGAACTTGTCGTTGGTCGGGACGGTGGAGTAGCCCGGGATGGAATCGAACTTGTCCAGCGTGCCGCCGGTGTGGCCCAGGCCGCGGCCGGAGATCATTGGAACGAAGCCGCCGCAGGCCGCGATCATCGGGCCGAGCATCAGGGATACCACGTCGCCCACGCCGCCGGTGGAGTGCTTGTCCATCACTGGACCTGGCAGGTTAAGGGATTTCCACTCCAGCACTTCGCCGGAGTCGCGCATGGCCAGGGTGAACGCCACGCGCTCGTCCATGGTCATGTCGTTGAAGTAGACGGCCATCGCCAGCGCGGCGATTTGGCCTTCGCTGACGCTGTTGTCGGTGATGCCTTTGACGAAGAATTGGATTTCTTCTTTCGTCAGCACGCCACCGTCGCGTTTTTTACGGATGATTTCCTGGGGAAGGAACATTTTCTTTTCTCTTTCTTTTTTACTTCAGACCCGGTAAACCTGGGTCTGACCCAAGGGTCAGACCCTTGGGTCTGACCCCGCCCTACCGGGTTTAAACGCCGTAAGGAATCCAGATATTCTTAACCTGCGACGCATGCGCCAGCACAGTACGGCCACCCGCCTGCGCAGTCGAGAACCAGTCGCGGCCCTTCGCGCCGCCAGTCCAGGTACGCTTCAGCGAACCCGCCGACAGCTTCTCCACTTCCGCGCAGCCGGCAGCCGAACCATCGTGGCGCCACACAGCATCCACATCCGAGTGCGACGCCAGGGTGCGCGCCAGTTCGTCCGCCGAACCGGTCACGATATTCACCACACCGCCCGGCAGGTCGGAAGTATCGAACACCTGGTACAGGTCGGTCACGGACAGCGGATACGCCTCGGAAGGCACAGCCACCACGCGGTTACCCACGGCGATAGCAGGCGCCACCAGCGAAATGAAGCCCAGCAGCGGATTCTCGTTCGGGCACACGATGCCGATCACGCCGATCGCTTCGTTCAGCGCCACGGTGATGCCGTGCATTGGCGGCTGGTGCGCCAGGCCGTCGTACTTGTCGGCCCACGCCGCCCAGTAGAACAGGCGCTCGATGGAAGCCTGCACTTCCTTCTCAGCGTTCTTGGTGCCGGTCTGGGCAGCGATACGCTCCGCGAACTCCGCGCCGCGCGCCGCCAGGTTTTCGGCGATGTAGTACAGCACCTGCGCGCGGTTGTGCGCAGTCGCCTTGGTCCAGCCGGTCGCCTTGTGCGCAGCTTCCACCGCGTTACGGATGTCCTTGCGGTTACCCTCGCCCACTTCGCCCAGGAACTTGCCGTCGGCGCCATGGATGGCGCGCGAGTACGCGCCGTCAGGGCGCGCCTGCTTGCCGCCGATGTACAGCTTGGCAGTGCGGTCGATCGCGAACGGATCGGCCGATGGGGTGAACTCGGTTTCAGGCTTGGCAGGCTTCTTGAAGGTAGGAGCAGCCGGACGCGCATCTTCCGACACTGGCACCAGGTACTCGAACATGCCTTCGCGGCCGCCCTCACGGCCGTAGCCGGATTCCTTGTAGCCGCCGAAGCCGCAGGCAGCGTCGAACTGGTTGGCGGTGTTAATCCACACCACGCCGGCCTTGATGGCAGGCGCCACGTCCAGCGCCAGCGAGATGTTCTCGGTCCACACGCAGGAAGCCAGGCCGTACACGGTGTTGTTGGCCAGCTGCACTGCTTCAGCCGGGGTACGGAAGCTCATCGCCACCAGCACCGGGCCAAAGATCTCGGCCTGCGCCACGGCGGCCGAAGTCGATGCGCCGGTGATCAGGGTTGGCGGGAACCACGAGCCGGTCGCAGGCACTTCGCAGCCAGCCGGCTGGTACACCTCGCAGCCTTCGGCGCGGGCGGAATCCACCAGCGCGGAGATGCGCTGCTGCTGGATCGGATCGACCAGCGCGCCGATGTCCATCGACTTGTCCAGCGGGGAACCCAGGCGCAGGTTGTCCATGCGCGCTTTCAGCTTCTTCAGGAAACGCTCCTGCACGGATTCCTGCACCAGCAGGCGCGAACCGGCGCAGCAAACCTGGCCCTGGTTGAACCAGATCGAATCGACCAGGCCTTCCACCGCTGCATCCAGGTCCGCGTCTTCGAAGACGATGAACGGCGACTTGCCGCCCAGTTCCAGCGACAGCTTCTTGCCGGTGCCGGCGGTGGCTTCGCGGATGATGCGGCCCACTTCGGTGGAACCGGTGAAGGCCAGCTTGTCGATGCCCTGGTGCGCCACGATGGCTTCGCCGGTGCGGCCGTCGCCGGTCACGATGTTCACGACGCCAGCCGGCACGCCAGCCTGCACGCAGATGTCGGCGAACAGCATCGCGGTCAGCGGCGTGAATTCAGCCGGCTTGAAGACGATGGTGTTGCCGGCAGCCATGGCAGGAGCGATCTTCCACGCCAGCATCAGCAGCGGGAAGTTCCACGGCACGATCTGGCCGACCACGCCCACGGCGCGGTGGCCCGGGAACTCCTCGTCCAGCAGCTGGGCCCAGCCGGCGTGGTGGTAGAAGTGGCGCGCCACCAGCGGCAGGTCGGCGTCGCGGGTTTCGCGGATGGTCTTGCCGTTGTCCAGGGTTTCCAGCACCGCGAACAGGCGCGCATGCTTTTGCATCAGGCGCGCGATGGCGTACATGATCTTGGCGCGGCCATGGCCGCCCAGCGCCTGCCAGGCCGGCAGCGCCTTGCGCGCAGCGGTAACTGCGCGCGCCACATCGACAGCCGTGGCCTGGGTCAGGTCGGCCAGGTGCGAACCGTCGGCAGGATTGATGCTGGCGAAGGTCTCGCCCGGCTCGGTCCATGCGTTGTCGATAAACAGGCCGAATTTGCGGGAGCGCTGCTCCAGCCACGCTTGCGCTTCTTTCTGGCTTTCTGGTGCAGGGCCGTAGTCCATGGTGTTGAGGATCTCGTTAATAGTTGGCATGGCGGTGTCTTCTTATGGTTGCGCGTGGCGATGGGCGGCGGAGTAGTTGCCGGTCACATAGTGCTCCAGCTGGCGCTCGATGTCGGTCAGCAGCGAGGAGGCGCCGATACGGAACAGGTGCGGCTCCAGCCATTCATTGCCCAGCTCTTCCTTCATCACGGTCATGTATTGCAGCGCGGCTTTCGCGGTGCCCACGCCGCCCGCAGGCTTGTAGCCCACCTTGAAGCCGGTGCGCTCGTAGTACTCGCGGATCGCGCGCACCATCACCAGCGATACCGGGATGGTGGCGTTGACGCCTTCCTTGCCGGTCGAGGTCTTGATGAAATCGGCGCCTGCCATCATGCATACCCACGATGCCTTGGCTACGTTTTCCAGCGTCACCAGGTCGCCGGTGGCCAGGATGGCCTTCACGTGCGCTTCGCCGCAAGCCTTGCGGTAAGCCAGCATCTCGTCGTACAGGGCTTGCCAGTTGCCGGTCAGGACGTGCTGGCGGGTGATCACGATGTCGATCTCTTTGGCGCCGGCGGCCACCGACAGTTCGATCTCGCGCACCTTGGTTTCCATGCTGGTCAGGCCGGCCGGGAAGCCGGTCGACACCGCCGCGATCGGAAGGCGGCCCTTCAGCACCGCGTCGGCGTGCTGGATCATCTCGTGGTAGACGCAGACGGCGCCGGTCATCAGCTTACGGTCTTGCAGGCCCAGTGCTTCCACCAGGTCGGTGCGCAGCGGGCGCATGGCCTTCATGCACAGGCGCTCAACGCGGCCCGGGGTGTCGTCGCCGGCCAGGGTGGTCAGGTCGATCAGTTCGATCGCCTTCACCAGCCAGGCGGCCTGGTACTCTTTCTTCACGGTGCGGCGGTTCGCCAGCGATGCGGCGCGGCGGTCCGCGGCGGCCTTGTTCACGTGGATGTGATTCAGCCAGCCCAGGTCGAGGCCGATGGCCTCGTTGCGCTTGAAGTTTTCAAAAGTGGTCATAGGAGGTTGGTTCCGTTGGAAAGAGGTTTCACGCCCAGGTGATGCGCGATGGTCTGGCCGATGTCGGAGAAGGTCTCCGAGATGCCGAGCGACTGCGGCTTGACGTTCGGGCCGAAGAACAGCACAGGAATATGTTCGCGGGTATGGTCGGAGCCCGGCGCGGTCGGGTCGCAGCCGTGGTCGGCGGTGATCACGCACAGGTCGCCGTCCTTCAGGTTGGCGATGAATTCAGGCAGGCGCGCATCCATTTCATGCAGCGCGTTGGAATAGCCGGCAACGTCGCGGCGGTGGCCGAAGTGCATGTCGAAGTCGACGAAGTTGACGAAGGTGAGCGACTTGTCGCCCGCCTCGCGCTGCGCTTCCAGCAGCTTGTCGAACAGCGCCATATTGTCCGGGCCTTTCAGCACGCGGCTCACGCCCTGGCCGGCATAGATATCGCTGATCTTGCCCAGCGCGATGACCTCGCCGCCTTCGTTCTTCACGTGGTCCAGCAGGGTTGGCGCGCTTGGCGGCACGGCGTAGTCGTGGCGGTTGGCGGTGCGCTTGTATTCGCCGTTGGCGCCCAGGAACGGACGGGCGATGACGCGGCCGATGTTGTACGGTTTGACCAGCTCATACGCCTTCTCGCACATATCGTACAGGCGCTCCAGGCCGAAGTGCTCCTCGTGGCAGGCGATCTGCAGCACGGAGTCGGCCGAGGTGTACAGGATAGGCTTGCCGGTCGCGACGTGCTCGTCACCCAGCTCGGTGATGATGGTGGTGCCGGAAGCGTGGCAATTGCCCAGGAAGCCAGGCACGCCGGTCAGTTCCTGCAGCTTGTCGGTCAGCTCTTTCGGGAAGGACGGCACTTCCTTCGGGAAGTAGCCCCAGTCGAACAGTACCGGCACGCCGGCGATTTCCCAGTGGCCGGACTGGGTGTCCTTGCCGGTGGATTGTTCGCGCGCCGCGCCGTAGGCGCCGGTGAAGCCTTCACGCATATTGAAACCGGCAGCCCATTCGCCCGACGCGGTATGCGCGGCGGCGGCCAGGCCGATTTTTTCCATGGTGGGGAGGGACATTGGCTTGCCTTCTTTGGCAGCCCATTTGGCGATGCTGCCGAAGGTGTTGCAGGCCTGGTCGCCGTATTTGACGGCATCCGGCGTTGCGCCGAGGCCGAAGGAGTCTAACAACAGGATGAATGCGCGGGACATGAGTGCCTCTCTTTGAAACCCGAAAATCGGGGTCAGACCCAAGGGTCAGACCCTGTATGACGCAGCGTTCGCCGACCTTGGGTCTGACCCTTGGGTCTGACCCGCATTGCCGGGTTTAAGCCTTCGGCGTCTTACCAACGTTCTCCAGGAACTGCAGGATCAGCTTGATCAGCGACTCCGCGCCAATCGCAGCGTACTTCAAGGTCTGCTCATGCGACAGCTGGAACGGCGACAGCCCCTCAGCCAGGTTGGTAATGACGGAAACACCCACCACTTTCAGGCCGCAGTGACGCGCCGGCACCACTTCCGGCACCACCGACATACCGACAACATCCGCACCCAGGGTCTTGAACGCGCGGATTTCCGCAGGCGTCTCAAAGTTCGGGCCCGGGTAAGCGATGTACACGCCTTCGTGCAGGGTGATCGACTTCTCCGCCGCGCTGGCCTGCAGCAGCTTGCGCAGGTCCGCATCGTAGGCATTCGCCATCGAGAAGAAGCGCGGGCCGAAACGCTCATCGTTCGGGCCAACCATCGGCGAACCTGGCAGGAAGTTGATATGGTCATTCAGCGCCACCAGCGAGCCGGCATCCACCTCAGGACGCAGCGAACCCGCAGCATTGGTCACAAACAGCATCTCGCAGCCCAGCAGCTTGATGGTGCGCACGGCGGAAGTCATCACCGCCGGGCCGTAGCCCTCGTAGAAGTGGCCGCGGCCTTTCAGGCACACCACCTGCACGCCCGCCAAAGTACCCATCACCAGCTGGCCGGCGTGGCCGTGCACGGTGGAGATCGGGAAGCCTGGCAGCTCGTCAAAGCTGATCGACACGGAATCGGTCATCTGTTCAGCCAGCACGCCCAGGCCGGAGCCCAGGATCATGGCAACGCGTGGCTGGAAATTGGCCGGCATGCGGGCACGGATGATGGCGGCGGCCTGGAATGGGGTATTGGAAGACATGGAGTTCCTCGTTTTTGTAATCTTTAGGTGAGCTGGCCAGAACAGGCCTGTGAACGTACCACGACACTATGCATCATTGCCTATATGTATGGCAAATACCATTTTTCTTTATTATTTATATGCAAGCGATATAAATCTGGGTTTATTATAGGGTCAGCTTCCGTTTGACACCCATCGGACAAATGTTTAGCATCGCAAACAAATGTTTATAGCGAGCTTTTCGTGAGCGATCTCTCCCGCAAGGAACAGCTGTACCAGCTGATCCGCGCCAATCCCTTTATCTCCCAGCAAGAGCTGGCGGAGCAGCTCGCCCTGTCGCGCTCTGCCGTGGCCGGCCATATCGCCAGCCTGATCCGCGAGCGCAAACTGCTGGGCCGCGCCTATGTGTTGCGCAATGAACGCACGGTGCTGTGCATCGGCGCCGCCTGCCTCGACCGCAAGCTGCGCCCGCACGCCCCGCTGCAGATGGCCACCTCGAACCCGGCTTGTGCTGAGGAAAGTTTTGGCGGCGTGGCACGCAATATCGCCGCCAACCTGGCCCAGCTCGGCCTGCCCTGCTCCCTGCTGACCGCCCTCGGCGACGACTCCTCCGGCCGCGCCCTGCGCGCCCAGGTCGAGGCGGCTGGCATCGGCATGGAAGGCAGCCTGCAGGTCAACGGCATCGGCAGCGGCACCTATACCGCCGTGCTGGACGCCTCCGGCGAAATGGTGGTGGCCCTGGCCGACATGGCCATCTTCGACCAGCTGACCCCGGGCTGGGTCGCCAGCCGCCAGCCGCAGCGCAACGCCGCCGGCATGGTAGTGGCGGACCTGAACCTGCCGCAGGAATCGGTCGCCATGCTGCTGGCCGACGCCCACGCCTCCGGCGTGCCGCTGGTGGTGGTCGCCGTGTCGCAGCCGAAAATGGCGCGCCTGCCGCAAGACTTGAACGGCCTGTCGCTGCTGATCCTGAACCGCGGCGAGCTGGAAACCCGCGCCGGCCGCGCCCTGCCGACCGAAGCCGACGTGCAGGCAGCCTGCCACGCACTGCAGGCCGACGGCGCGCAGGACATCATCGTCACCTGCGGCGCCAGCGGCGTCTATCACACGCTGGGCCAGGCCCTGCACTGGCTGCCGGCGCACGACGCCCAGGTGGTCGACGTGACCGGCGCCGGCGATGCCTTCTCGGCCGCCGTGGTGTGGTCGCTGCTGCAAGACCCCGGACAACTCACCCTGGCCTGCGAGCGCGGTTTGAAAGCCGCCGCCATCACGCTGGCCAGCCCACACACCGTATCGCCCGAGCTGAGCGCAGATGTGCTCGCCGCCGCGCTCATCGAGGAGTAAACCATGCACCAGTTCCTGTCCTTTTCCCCTGAAGTCGCCCACGCCCGCGCCACCGGCCAGCCTATCGTGGCGCTGGAATCGACCATCATTTCGCACGGCATGCCCTACCCGCAAAACGTGCAGACCGCACGCGAAGTGGAGCAGATCATCCGCGACGCCGGCGCCGTGCCGGCCACCATCGCCATCATCGGCGGCAAGATCTGCATCGGCCTGACCGAGGATCAACTGGAACAGCTGGGCAACTCGCCGGACGCGATTAAGGTGTCGCGCCGCGACCTGGCCTACGTGCTGGCGCAGGGCAAACTGGGCGCCACCACCGTGGCCGCGACCATGATCTGCGCCCAGCTGGCGGGCATCAAAGTCTTCGTCACCGGCGGCATCGGCGGCGTGCACCGCGGCGCCGAAACCAGCATGGACATCTCCGCCGACCTGCAGGAACTGGCCCAGACCAATGTGGCCGTTGTCTGCGCCGGCGTGAAGTCCATCCTCGACATCGGCCTGACGCTGGAATACCTGGAAACCCACGGCGTGCCGGTGGTATCGGTTGGCCAGCCCGGCTTCCCGGCCTTCTTCACGCGCGAAAGCGGCTTCAATGCCGACTTCCAGCTGGACAGCGCCGCCGAGCAGGCCTCCTTCATCGCCACCAAGTGGGCGCTGGGCCTGGATGGCGGCGTGGTGGTTTCCGCGCCGGTGCCGGAAGCGGACGCCATGCCGAAGGATGAGATCGACGCCATCACGGTACGCGCCCTGCAGGAAGCGGAACAGAACGGCGTGACCGGCAAGAAAGTCACGCCATTCCTGCTGGCCCGCATCAAGACCCTGACCGAAGGGCGCAGCCTGATGACCAATATCGCACTGGTGAAAAACAACGCGCGTGTCGGCGCAGCCCTGGCGCGCGCGCTGCAGGAGCATCCATGTCCATCGACCTGAAACAGTTAAAGTACTTCCTGGCCGTCGCTGAAGAGAAAAGTTTCAGCCGCGCGGCCGAGCGCCTGCACATCTCGCAGCCGCCGCTGTCGCAGCAGATCATGAAGCTGGAAGCGGAGCTGGGCGTGAAGCTGTTCGCACGCACCACCCGCACCTTCGAACTGACGGTGGCGGGCAAGGCGCTGATGCAGGAAGCGTCCGACCTGCTGGCGAAAATGCGCATGACCATCGACACCGTGCGCCAGATCGACCGCGGCGAAGTGGGCCGCCTGCGCGTCGGCATTGTCGGCTCGGCGATGTGGGGGCCGATCCCCTCCATGCTGGAAGAATTCCAGAGCAAATACCCGCGCGTGACGTGGACCATCCACGAATCCGGCCCGACGGTGCAGTACGACGCCCTGCGCGCCAAGCAGATCGACGTCGGCTTCTGGCGCGAACCCAAGCTGGACGACGATGAACTGCGGCGCGACAACCTGAAGCAGGAACTGTGCTTCAAGGAGAACGTGTGCGTGGCGGTCAACGAGCACCACCCGCTGGCAAAAATGGACGCGATCGAGCTGGTCGACATCGCCGACGAGCCGATGCTGACGCTGGCCCTGGACAAGTCGGCCTTCCCGCGCTACCTGATCCAGTGCTGCGTGAATGCCGGCTTCCAGCCCGAGATTTTCCAGGAGGCCCATGAGCCGCAAACCCTGCTGGCCATGGTCGGCGCCGGCCTCGGCGTGACGCTGATGCCCGAGACCACCGCCCGCATCGGCTGGCCCGGCGTGGTGTTCCTGCCGATCCGCACCAATGCGCCTTCGGCCAACCTCTACATCACCTACACCACGCTGGACGACGCGCCTGTGGTGCGCGCCTTCCTCAACATCCTGCGCCCGCCCAGCGCATAAGCCCCGCCGCCGGCCGAACAGGGGTCTGACCCTTGGGTCAGACCCTGCTTTCCGGGTTTCAAAGATACCCCGCACTCCTGAGCCAGTCGCGCCCCCTGTCATCCAACGCAGCACGGATGACTTCGGGCGGCAAGCTATACACCGTAGCCCAGGTCGCCCGACCATCCGCCGCGGTCGACGGAAAACTTACCGTTTCAATCGGCCAGTGATACTTGCGTTTCAAGGCCCTGACGATTGCGGCCAGGGTCACGCGTCCACGCAGCGGCTCACGACCTGTCTGGTCAACGTTCGAGAGCAGTACCGCAAGCACAGCACCACGCACCGTCCGTGGGCCCGGGAAAATGGGAGGTTTAGCCATAGTCTAGTGCGTTGCGCCTGCGGCAACCGATGTGTCGCGCGAAACGGCGAGTGAAGTTTTCACGGCGATACGCAGGCCCTCGACCATCTGCGCCAACGACATGCTGGCCGCGCCAGGGTGCCGCACCGCCTGCTCCGGCAGGTAGGGAATGTGGATGAAGCCACCGCGCATGCCGCCCTGCCCCGCCAGCGCATGCATCAGGCCATAGAACACGTGGTTGCAGACAAAAGTGCCCGCCGTCTGCGAGACGGAAGCCGGCAGGCCGGCCGCGCGCAGCGCCGCCACAATCGCCTTGATTGGCAGCGTGGAGAAGTAGGCCGCCGGACCGTCCGGCACGATAGGCGCATCCACCAACTGCTGCTCGGCATTGTCCTTGATCGGCGCATCGTCGACATTGATCGCCACCCGCTCAACGGTCAGGTCGACGCGGCCGCCAGCCTGTCCCACGGCGATCACCAGCACCGGCTGCACCTCGTCCAGCAACGCGCGCATGGCCGCATTGGCCGCGCCGAACACGCAAGGCAGCTGGCGCGCTACGACACGGAACGCCTCGCCGCCGGCGCTATCCTGCCAGCCATCCAGCGCGCGCACCGCCTCCCAGGCGGGATTGATCGGTTCCTTGTTAAACGGCTCAAAGCCCGTCAGCAGCACAGTCTTCATAGGAGGAAGTACAAAAGAATAATGTTCGCGCCCAGCAGCGGCAGCGCGGTCGGGATTTGGGCCTTGATCACGGCGTTCCTGTCCGGCAGGTCGAGCAGCGCGGCCGGGATGATGTTGAAATTAGCCGCCATCGGCGTCATCAGGGTACCGCAATATGCGCTGAACATGCCGATTGCCGCCATCACGGCCGGATTGCCGCCGTACTGCGCCACCAGCACCGGCACCCCGACGCCCGCCGCCATCACCGGGAAGGCGGCAAAACCGTTACCCATCACGATAGTGAACAGCGCCATGCCAACGCAATAGAGCGCGACCGCCGCCAGCTTGGAGTCGGCGCCAATCAGGCCGGTGGAGACTTGCGCCACGGCCTTGCCGACGCCGGCCTCGCTGAACAGAAGGCCCAGCACGGCCAGCATATGCGGTAGCACGATCGACCAGCTCATGGCATCGACCAGGCGGCGCGCCTCGCGGCCCGCCTGCAGTGGTGTGGAGCGCGTCAGCCAGCACGCCACGCCCACCGCCACCACGGCGGCGCAGCCCAGGCTCACCAGCGTCAGGTGCTTCTGGTCCAGCACGAACAGTTCGCCGATGCGCACGTCTTTCAGCAAGGTGGCCCCGGCCATGGTCACGGCGGGAATCACCAGCGCCGGGATGAACAGCCGATGCCGCAAGCGCGCAGCGCTGGCACGGCGCGTGTCGTCTGGCAGCACGTCCGGCTTGCCGCTGCGGACGCCGCCAAAACCGGCCAGCACCGCCATCACAATCATCGCCAGGCCTGCCATGGCCGGCGGCAGGCGCTCACCCACCAGGTAAATCATGGCGTACAGCGCCCAGAACAGGCCCGTGGTCCAGCGGCGCGGGTTGCTGCGGTCGGCAAACGACATCAGCGCGATCATCGCCAGCAAGATGCCGAGCAGATAGTAGAAGTACTCGACGCGGACGATCATGCGGCGCTCCTGCGCAGATAGCCGTCCAGCCGGTTCAGGCGCCAGGCGTGGATGATGAAAGCGCAGATCGCGGTCGGAATGCCCCACAGCGCCATATGCAGCGGATCGACCTCGATACCCTCCGCGCGCAACACCGTCTGCATCAGCACGATGGCGCCAAAGGCGACAAAAATATCCTCACCGAAGAACAGGCCGACATTGTCGGTCGCCGCCGCCATGGCGCGGATGCGGTAGCGCTGCTGCTCGCCCAGCGCCTTGCCCTGCGCGCCAAGCTGCACCTCGGCCGCGCCCTCCGCCATCGGCGCCACCACCGGCCGCACCATCGACGGATGGCCGCCCAGCGAGGTCAGGCCCATGGCAGCCGAGCTTTCGCGCACGAACAGGTAGACGATCAGGAGCCGCCCCGCCGTGGCCGAGCGCACACGCGAGATCGCCGCCTGCGCGTGCTCGCGCAAGCCGAAGCGCTCCAGCAAGCCGATCGCCGCCAGCGGCAGCAGGTAAATCATCGGCAGGTTGCGCGTCTTGACGAACGCCGTGCCGAGCGAAGCAAGCAGCGCCTCCACCGGCATGAAGGCCGCGAAACCAGTTGTAAAGCATGCCGCAATCACCACCAGTACCGGGTGCAGCCGCAACAGGAAACCAAGCACGATCACGGCCACGCCAAGCAGCGGCCACAAATTAACAGCTGAATTCATCTTTTCTCGCTCACCCAATGCCGAGGTTTTGCAATGCCTTACTCGGCCAGCTCTTCAAACTCCGTCTGGCCACGTTCATCGTACAAATGCCAATTGCGCGTCTTTCCGCAAGCATCAATCGTCCAGCGCTCCGAGTGTTTGCGCGGCGTGGCGACAGGATACTGCCGCACCTCTTTCAGATCGAAGCTCTCGCAGTCCGCCATGCGCCCGCTCAGCACGAACATCTTTAGAAAGCCCTGGTATTCCCCGAACGAAGATGTGGCCAGTTTCGCTGCCGACCCTTCACTCCAAAACCCCAGCGTGGCCTCGATCATCGATTCAGGTACCTTGCCCAGGATCTTCCAGCTACCGTCAGCTAACTTGCCCTTATAAACAAGGTCGTCCGACAGTACGATTTCGGCCCTGTCTCCGGCACCCTTCACGTAGGCGGCAACATTGTCCCTCAATGCGGCGATTTCCGCGGGCGTGGCGGCGCAGTTGCCGCTTACAAAAATGCCCGCTGCAGTGAATGCCGCCGCTACCCAGGTCTTGATACTCATACTTCTCCTGTTTTGTTACTGTTATTGCCGCAGGCCAGACAATAGCAAAAAAAACGCGCACCGAAGTGCGCGTTGTTCACAGGGAGTGTGAATCGTTTAGAAGGTAGCTTTGAACTGCACGCCGTAGGTGCGTGGCTCGTTCACGATACCGGTCAGGTTGTTGATCGAGATCGCGCCCAGGGCCTGGATACGGTTGGTGATGTTGCGGCCGTATGCGGCGATTTCGTAGTTATCCCACTTGTAGCCAACGCGCAGGCCGCCTTCCAGCAGGGACTTGGCCTTGTATTCCTTGGCTTCGTACAGGAAGAAGTTGTAGGTGCTGCGGTAGGCCCAGTCGGTGTAGGCATACAGTTCGCCGTTACCCAGGTCGGTGCTGTACTTCAGGCTGAAGTTGTGCTGCCAGCGCGGTGCACGCGGCAGGTCGTTGCCGTTCAGGCTTACGGTGCCTGGGAACGGGCCGTCCGGGTCGGTCACGGTGCAGAAGGTGTTCGGGTAGCCGCACTTGGTATCGAATACCTTGGCATCCTTGATTTCGGTGTCGTTGTAGCTGCTGCCGAAGGTGCCGCTGAAGCCGTAGCCCAGGTTGGCCTGCAGGTCCAGCTCCACGCCCTGGCCGGTAACCTTGTCGGCGTTGATCAGGCGGTTCATGTTGATCGCGCCGCTGCCGGCGGTCAGCTGCTTGTCGTCCATGTCGTAGCGGAACACGGTCAGCGAGGCGCGTGCGCGGCGGTTCATCAGGTCAGCCTTCACGCCGAACTCATAGGAGATCGCCTTTTCCGCTGCGGCCATGCTCGGCTTGTCGCCGATGCCGTACAGGCGGCCCTGCATGGATGGGGCACGGTAGCCGGTCGCGATGCGGCCGAACAGGTTGGTGTCCTTATCCAGGGTGTAGGTGCCGCTCAGGTCCCAGCTCACGTTGTGCGAAGTGTCGGACAGCTCCTGGCGCCACACCGGCTTGTTCGGCTCGATGCGCTGCGCCATGAAGTCCTTCTTGTCGGTGGTGTAGCGCAGGCCGGCACGCACCTTGAAGTCGTTGCTGACGGTGTAGTTCAGGGTACCGAAAGCGGCCCAGGAACGGGCGTCCTGGAACTGCTGCGTGTACTCAGGGTTCAGCGAGCTGTTATTGAAGGTATTGAAACTGATCGAGTCGATCTGGATGTCTTCATTGAAGAAGAACAGGCCGGCGATCCACTGCAGCGGGCCCTTGCCGTTCGATTCGGCGCGGAACTCCTGGGTGAACTGGCGGTGGTTCGGCATCAAGTCCGCAGTCTCCAGCGGGAATGGGATGCCGCCGAATGGGCCGACCGGCGGATTGAAGTTGGCGCCGTAGCCGCCGTCAACGTCGGCGCGGCTGTACAGGTCCAGCTTGTCGTAGCCGGTGATCGAGTGCAGGGTCACGTTTGGCAGGTCCCAGCGCAGGCGGATATTGCCGCCACGGGTTTTCAGCCACTGGTTGTTGAAGCCGTCGGTTGGATAGGTGTCGTAGTCGAAGCCGTCCACCAGGTCGTTGGTGCCCTTCTTCAGGATATTGGCGCGGAACAGGGTCGCGGTGGTATCCATATTGCGGGCGTGGATATTGAACAGCGCCGAGAAATCCTTGCTCGGCTTGACCAGCGCCTGCAGGCGGATCGCGTGGTCGTCGTAGCCTTCGAAGTCCTGGGTGCCGGTCGGGCGCGGATTGTGCACGCGGTCGTCGCGGTGCTGGCTCTGGCCCGAGAAGCGGAACGCCAGGGTGTCGCTGGCTGGCAGGTTGTAGGCGCCTTCCAGGTTACGCACGCCATCTTTGCCGAAACCGGCGCTGAAATAGCCCTCGGTCTTGCCCAGCACTGGCTTGGCGGAATCGAACTTGATCACGCCGGCCGGCGAGTTACGGCCGAACAGGGTGCCTTGCGGGCCGCGCAGCACTTCGATCTGGTCCACGTCGAACACCGGGAAGCCCTTCAGCATCGGGTTTTCCATCACGATATCGTCCATCACCAGGCCCACCGGTTGGGAGGCGTTCAGGTCGAAGTCGGTGTTACCCAGGCCACGGATATAGAAACGCGGGAAAGTACGGCCATAGTCGGACTCAACCGACACGGACGGCGAACGGCCGTTCAGGAAACGGATATCCTGGCCGCCGGAAGTCAGCACGTCCAGCTTCTCGCCTTTCACGGTGGCAATCGCCATCGGCACATCCTTGATGTTCTCGGCGCGGCGCTGGGCGGTAACGATCACGGTTTCCAGCTGGCCGGGCTGTTTTGCTTCTGCAGCCGGTTGTTGCGCTTCCTGCGCGCTGGCGTAATGGAGGGGGAAGGCGCCGGCGACGGCCAGGGCGATCAGGGAATGCTTGAGGCGTTTATCCATACCCAATGTTCCAATCTTTAGAGAAAAGTAACGAAATGTAGCAATGGCGCGGATGCTAACACGAAAGGGATTCAGCACAGTTGCTTACGGAACAACCCTCATTTAGTTGCCGTCGATATAAATAAGCAAGTAAAAACGTATTTGCCATACATATAGCGCCTGTTGCATAGTAACGAACCACGAATCCATGCCCTGAGAAGCGGATTCAACGAGGCGAACAAGTGATTGCAGTTTGATTACGTGCCCAAAGATTAATCAAGGGTACACAGGCAAAATTTGCATTAATGTGTTGTTGGCAAGCTACATGGTGCCGTGGCTTGCTTTGGCGCGAAAAAGCGTCCGAGGCACTCCATAAAAATATACAATAACGAACTTCCACGGAGCCCTTACATGAAAATCAAACAACTTAGCATGATGATCGCCGCAGTTACGGTGGCAGCCAGCGCAAACGCGGCTGACCCGAAACTGGGCATCGTGTACGACGCTGGCGGCAAGTTCGACAAGTCGTTTAACCAGTCCGCTTTCGAAGGCGCCGAGCGCTTCAAGAAGGACACCGGTATTAAATACATCGAAGTACAGGCCAGCAGCGATACGCAGGCTGAGCAGGTCATGCGCGGCCTGGCCCGCAAAAAGCTGGACCTGATCGCCGCCATCGGCTTCGCCCAGACCCAGGCGGTGCAGAAAGTCGCCAAAGAATTCCCGAACGTGAAGTTCGTGCTGATCGACGGTGTAGCGCAAGGTAATAACGTCAATTCCGTGACCTTCAAGGAAGAAGAAGGTTCTTACCTGGTGGGCGTGGCCGCTGCCATGGCCTCCAAGACCAAGAAGCTGGGCTTCATCGGCGGCATCGACATCCCGCTGATCCGTACCTTCGCCTGCGGC
Source organism: Pseudoduganella sp. (assembly GCF_041914865.1). NCBI lineage: Bacteria > Pseudomonadati > Pseudomonadota > Betaproteobacteria > Burkholderiales > Oxalobacteraceae > Pseudoduganella > Pseudoduganella sp. The sequence goes on from NZ_JAYSCO010000001.1 coordinate 231,959, forward strand.
TACGCCCAGGGCGCCAAGTCGGTCGACAAGAAAGCCGAAGTCATCTCGAATATGGTCGGCACCACCTCCGCCGCCTGGAACGACCCGGCCAAGGGCGGTGAGCTGGCGCGTGCGCAGTTCGACCGCGGCGTGGACGTGGTGTTCGCCGTGGCCGGCGGTTCCGGCATGGGCACCCTGCAGACTGCCAAGGAAAAAGGCAAGCTGTCGATCGGCGTCGATTCCAACCAGAACCACCTGTACCCGGGCTCCGTGCTGACTTCCATGGTCAAGCGCGTGGATAACGCCGTGTACGACTCCTTCATGCAGATGAAGAATGGCACCTGGAAGGCCGGTGTGACCGCCAAGGGCCTGAAGGAAGGCGGCGTGGACTGGGCGCTGGATGCGCACAACCGCAAAGTCATCACCCCAGAGATCGAAAAGAAAGTCATGGGCGCGCGCAAGGACATCATTGACGGCAAGACCAAAGTCATCGATATCCGCACCACCAATGCCGCCTGCCCGGCCTGATCCGCAGTTCCATTAAAAAGAACGCGCCGACGGGATATCCCGTCCGGCGCGTTTTTCAGTAAATAAGACCGAAAAATCCTTTTGACGTCCCCTCTCCAAATTTGGGGAGATTCCTGCAACCAGCGTCGCACGCCCGCGACGGAGAACGATGTAAATCAGTATTGGCATGACGACTATGGCTATCAGCGTAAGCACTGACCGATCATTCTCTTACTCCAAACCCTGCGATACCTCTCGGCCTCGCAATGGGCAACGGGCCGCAATGCGAGCAGGACTGGGATTACCTACTAAGTTACACTCCCGCGTTGCGAGCGCCATGCTTAACAGCCTTGTTCACCCGATTCCAGCGCCACGCGTGGCGCGCGGTTGCCGATTAACCCGGACCTTTGTAAGGTCACTTCCACACACTCCTTCCCGGGAGCAGAATTGATGACGCCAGCAGTAGAATTCCGCAATATCTCCAAGCACTTTGGGGCGGTAAAGGCGAATACGGACGTCAGTTTCTCCATCGCCAAAGGGGCCATCCATGGCCTGGTGGGTGAAAACGGCGCCGGCAAATCGACCTTGATGAGCATCCTTTACGGCTATTACCGCGCAGATGGCGGTGAGATCCTGCTGGACGGTAAGGTGCAACACATCCACAACTCGCACGAGGCGATCCAGCTCGGCATCGGCATGGTGCACCAGCACTTCATGCTGGTCGAAAACATGACCGTGCTCGATAACGTGATGCTGGGCAGCGAAGGCGGCTTCCGCCTGCGCCAGCACCGCGCGGAAACCGAAAAGCAGCTGCGCGAAATTTGCGAACGCTATCGCCTCGACGTCGATCCGCTGGCCACCATCCAGGACCTGTCCGTGGGCGCCCAGCAGCGCGTCGAAATCCTGAAGCAGATCTACCGCTCGGCCAATATCCTGATCCTGGACGAGCCGACCGCCGTGCTGACCGCGCAGGAAACCGAATCGCTGTTCGAGATCCTCAAGCTGTTCAAGGAACAGGGCAAGACCATCATCCTGATCACCCACAAGCTGCAGGAGATCAAGGACATCACCGACACCGTCACCGTGATGCGCGGCGGCCGTGTGGTGGGCGCGGTGCAGACTGCCGACACCACCAAGGAAGAACTGGCGCAGATGATGGTCGGCCGCCCGATCGAGAACAACCTGCCGCGCGGCGCCTACAATCCGGGCAAGACCGTGCTGGACGTGCGCAACCTGCAGCTGGTGGACGACAACGGCGTCAAGCTGCTGCAGGACATCAACTTCAACCTGCGCGCCGGCGAAATCGTGGCGATTGCGGGCGTGTCCGGCAACGGCCAGTCCGAGCTGATGGAAATCCTGTCCGGCATGGCGCTGCCAAGCTCCGGCGAAGTGGAATTCGAGGGCAAAGCCCTGCCCTACCCGAAGAACGGCGACGCCGACGGCCTGCCGACCAAATTCCGCGACCTGGGCATCGGCCACGTGCCGGAAGACCGCCTGCGCGACGGCGTGATCAAGGCCTTCTCCGTCATGCACAACACCTTCTTCGGCTACCAGGACAAGGTGAAGAACAAGTGGGGCCTGATCGACTTCAAAGGCATCGCCCAGCGCTGCGCCGGCCTGCTGAAGGAGTTCGACGTGCGCCCGGCCAATCCGGACCTGCGTATCGGACTGCTGTCCGGCGGTAACCAGCAGAAGGTGGTGATCGCGCGCGAAGTGCTGGCCAAGCCCAAGCTGATGCTGGTGGGCCAGCCGACCCGCGGCGTCGACATCGGCACCATCGAATCCATCCACACCCAGCTGCTCGCGCTGCGCGACCAGGGCGTGGCGATCCTGCTGGTATCGGTGGAACTGGAAGAAGTGCGCGCCCTGGCCGACCGCATCCTCGTGATGTGCGGCGGCAAAATCACCGGCGAACTGAAAATCGACGAATTCGACACCACCCGCATCGGCCTGCTGATGGGTGGCATGCATAAACACTGATTATGACCACGAACGATATGCCACGCTGGGCAACTGGCTTTGTCCTGCCCATCCTGAACCTGCTCTCCGCGCTGCTGGTGGCCGCGCTGGTGATCCACCTGCTCGGCGAAGACCCGGTCGAGTCGATGCAGATCCTGATCAACAGCGCCGTCATCAACCCGGAAGGCTTGTCCTACACGTTGTTCTACGCCTCCACCTTCGTGTTCACCGGCCTGGCCGTGTCGATCGCGATGCAGGCGGGCCTGTTCAACATCGGCGCCGAAGGCCAGATGTACTTCGGCGGCCTGGGCCTGACCCTGGCCATGCTGGCGTTCGACGCCTCCCTGCCCTGGTTCCTGCTGATCCCTCTCGGCATGCTGGGCGCCGCCCTGTTCGGCGCGGCGTGGGCCGCCATTCCCGGCTACCTGCAGGCCAAGCGCGGCTCGCACATCGTGGTCACCACCATCATGTTCAACTTCATCTGCGCCTCGCTGATGAACTTCGTGATCGTGAAATACCTGATCCCGCCGGGCGAACAGAACACCGCCTCGCGCGTCTTCTCGCCAGCGGCCGAAATGCCGCGCCTGGGCGAATGGTTCCCGGTGCTGGGCGATACCCCGCTGAACATCAGCTTCTTCATCGCCATCATCGCGCTGGTGATCTACGGCGTGGCGATGTGGCGCTCCTCGTGGGGCTACAAGGTGCGCGCGCTGGGCCTCAACCAGCACGCGGCCCACTACGCTGGCGTCAAGATCAGCGCCATGATCATTATCGTCATGCTGATTTCCGGCGCGCTGGCCGGCCTGGGCGCGGTCAACTCCATCATGGGTTCGACCCACTACCTGTCGCTCAACTTCGTCGGCGGCGCCGGCTTCGTCGGCATCGCGATTGCGCTGATGGGCCGCCAGCATCCGGTCGGCATTTTCCTGTCCTCCGTGCTGTTCGGCGCGCTGATCCAGGGCGGCTTCGACCTGTCGCTGGAAAAGCCGAACATCCCGACTGAAACCTTCATCTTCATCCAGGGCTTGATCATCCTGTTCTGCGGCGCTATGGAAAACCTGTACGCCCCGGCCATCATCAAGCTGCTCAAAGCACGCAAAGGTTAAGACCATGACTTTCGAAGATCTCCACCTGGGCTCCATCCTCGTCTCCACCGTGCGCAACGCGCCGGTGCTGATTTTCGCCGCCATGGCCGGCCTGTTCGCGGAACGCTCCGGCGTGATCGACATCGGCCTGGAAGGCAAGATCCTGGCCTCCGCCTTCGTCTCCGCCGCCGTCGCCTTCGCCACCAAGAACCCCTGGATGGGCATCCTGGCCGGCATGGGCGTCTCCGTCGCGCTGGCCATGCTGCAAGGCTTCGTCGCCATCACCCAGAAGGGCAACCAGCTGGTGGGCGGCATCGCCATCAACATCGCCATGAGCGGCCTGACCTTCGTGGTCGCGCAATACTTCTTCCAGCAAGGCGGCCGCACCCCGGACCTGGGTGAAGCGCGCCTGTTCGACGTAGTGCTGCCGGGCAGCGCCGCCGTGGCCGACGTGCCCTTCCTCGGCTGGTTCTACACCAAGCTGATTGGCGGCCACTCGGTGCTGGTCTACCTGGCCTTCATCCTGGTGCCGCTGGTGCACTGGTTCCTGTACCACTCGCGCTTCGGCCTGCGCCTGCGCGCCTGCGGCGAAAACCCGCATGCCGCCGACGCCGCCGGCGTCTCGGTGGAGCGCACCCGCTACGCCGCCATGCTGATCGCAGGCATCCTGTGCTCGTTCTCGGGCGCCTACCTGGCCATCGTGCAGTCCGGCTTCTTCCTGCGTGACATGTCGGCCGGCGCCGGCTACCTGGCACTGACCGCCATGGTGTTCGGCAACTGGCGTCCGGTGTACACCTTCCTCGGCTGCCTGATGTTCGGCTTCTTCGGCGCCGTGCAGATCCAGCTGGAAGGCGTCGACCTGCCGGTCATCGGCCGCATCCCGGGCGCGCTGATCCAGATGGTGCCTTACGTGGTCACCGTGATCGTGCTGGCCGGCCTGATGGCCAAATCGGTGGCGCCGAAAGCCATCGGCGTGCCGTTCGTCAAGTCGCGCTGATTCCCTCCTTCACCCTGCGCCGGCCCACGCCGGCCAGGGTCGCCAATCCCGCCAGCAACATCGCCCCGCTGACCGGCTCCGGAATCGGCGCCGGCGTGATCGCAAACTGCGTTTCCGGCGTCCACAGCATGTGGCTCTCGTAGTCGTTCCAGCCGTAACTCCAATAGGAGTAACGGTCGCCCGTGCGGAAGCGCCACGACCAGCCGGAAAACGCCTCATCGTTTCCCCAGCCGTACACATCCACCGCCAGATTGCCCGTCAGCTGGTAGGAGAAACCATCGATCACGCAGCGGAAATAGGGATCGCTCAAGCTCAGGCAGCCCTCCAGGTAAGGCCGTCCTTCCACCTCCAGCGCGGTCAGTTCCGATAAGACAATCTTGCCGTCGTGATCAAGATCGCTGCCGCTGAAACTGCCAGTAAGCTCGGCATCCCCCTTGAAGACGCCATCGACGTTGAAGCCGGTGTAGGTGAATTGCCAGTTTTCGGCGCAAGCGCCGCTGGCGGCGATGGCAAGTGCCATGCCCAGTGCAAATTGACGTCCCATACATCCTCCATTGAAGGTGTGAACCAGGCCATGCTAGCAGCGCACCTGCCGCGACAAAGCTCATCCAGTCTGTCGTGCGCAACAGCCTTGTTGTTGTGCTTGCTGGGCGATGGGGTTATATTTCAATCGGCTAGGGAGGGCCTATGAACTGGCATTGCTGGATCAGCCTGGAAAGGATGGTGGCGGCGGCCATATGCGTCTGCCTGCTCATGCCCGCCGCACGCGCCGCGCAACCAGCCACGCCGCTGGTCTACCCACGTTACTTTGCCACCGCCGACACCCAGCGCGAATTCGACTGGATCGTGCTGCGCACCGCCCTGGAAAAAACCGTCGCCACCCACGGCCGCTACGAGGTCACGCCATGGCACGAACCAATGTCGGTACCGCGCATGCTGCAGGAACTGGCCTTGCCCGACGGCCGTATCAACGTGATCGCCCGCGCCAGCGACCGCGAGCTGGAAAGGAAGTTCCAGCCGGTGCGCATCCCGATCGACCGCGGCCTGATGGGCATGCGCCTGCTGCTGGTGCGCAAGTCCGACCTGCACCGCTACGCCAGCATACGCAGCCTGGACGACCTGAAGCGCTTCAGCGCAGGGCAAGGCAAGGGCTGGGTCGATACGGAAGTGCTGGCCGCCGCCGGCATCAGCGTCGTCGAGACGCCGCGCCCGCAATCGCTGTTCGGGATGCTGGAGGCGGGCCGCTTCGACTTCTTCCCGCGCGCGCTGGACGAAGCCCCGCGCGAATACGACGCGCAGCGCAAAGCGCACCCCGACATTGCCATCGAACCCACGCTGATGCTGCGCTACCCCTTGCCGCGCTACTTCTTTGTCCGGCGCGACGCCGCCGGCGACAAGCTCGCCGAACGCATCCGCACCGGCATGGAGCTGATGGTCAAGGACGGCAGCCTGGCCGCCCTCTTCCAGAAACACAAAGGCCCGCTCATCGAACGGGCCAACCTCGGCAAACGCCGCATCATCGACCTGCCCAACCCCTCGCTGCCGCCCGAGACCCCGCTCCAGCGCAGCGAGCTGTGGTTCAAATAAATTCGGGGTCAGGTCTGACAATCGGACAATCTATGCGCGAAGCGCATAGATTGT